>CANHSW010000025.1 GCA_947463165.1 Cyanobacteriota bacterium | reverse complement strand
GTACCGCAGCGTAATCGGCCAGACCTATCGCACCCTGGTGGGCGGTCGGTTGGCCGAACTAACCCTGGTGATGGACGAACAGCAGTGGCGCGATGCCATCAGCCAAAAGCTGCGGGAAGCGGCCGGTAAGCCGGAAGCCGCCAACCTGCTGCTGGCTGTGATGCCTTATTACTCCCGCGGTTCGATGCGGGTTTCCGATCCGCTGCGCACCGTTCCCCAGTGGCTGATGCAGGATTATGCCGCTCTTTACGAGCCCGATCTGCTGCAGCGGATCCAGCAGCCAGCCACCCTGTTGGGTTCCTCCGGCGCATCCCTGATGGGCGCGCCAGCCAGGCCCACCGCCAGGGCGCTGCCCCCCAGCGCCGTCGCCCCAGTCCAACAAGCGCAACAGCAGCAGCAGCCAGCCCAGCCGCCGGTGCTCTCCCAGCTGCGCGGCCAAGATGCCTACAACCAACTCAAGGAGCCCGATTTTGCCTCCCGCATGACCGGCCTGATCAATCTGTTCACCATCGACCCCGGCGATGAGGATGTGAACCGTGAACTAGCTAATCTGCGCCGCCTACTGGGACAGATTGCCCTCGATATGGATACCGCCCAGCTGGAAGCCCTCTACCGCAGCTCCTATGGTGAACTGCATCGCCAATTGATGCGTTGCGGCTTTGCCTCAGCACCGATCAGCCAGCAGGACGCCAGGGATCGGTCCCAATTGGCTGGCCTCGTAACCAACATCAACCAACCCGGCGGCCTGAATGCCCTAGTGGCAGCGCTGCTCTTTTACCCGGCCGGCAAAATTCAAATCAGCGGTAGTGAAAATTTGCTACCTGGCTGGCTCCTGAGCGAGCTTGGCGCCGTCGCTCCCGCCGGTCAAACCGCTGGGGGCTACTGAATCTGGCCGCCTGATCACAGATTGGCTGAGCGCCCCCAATGAGCGCACCTAACAGTTAACTCATCAAGGCAAGTAGCGCATTAAAACAATCAGCTCCTTAGGGCAGTGCACTAAAAGCCTGGCGGAAGCCAGGCTTTTTGCTGGCGCTCAGTGGCCATAAGCCAGAATAACTTGAATGTGCATCGAAGATGCCAAGGTTCATTGAGCTCATGACGCGATAAGCATTGCGGCGAGAAACCCGCCGCTATCTCTGGCGAGGTTTGCAGCGATTTACTTGCCTCTGAATCGCAGGGGGCGGATCGGCATTATTGAGGTGCCCATATATCAATGCAAAGAAAAGAGCAATGGGCGGCCGGGAGCCTCTGTAAGATACCCGATAAAATCTCTTGACGCCAATCTCTACTCGTGAAAATCCTTCCACATAAGCCAATAAACAATATAGGCGAGCGAAGGAACGCAAACAAATGAAACTAATGCCATCCAAAACTCTAAGATCCTGCCATTGGCCAGCAAATACAAGCACCAAATCAGATAAGAAGATATGCACATGATCAAAAAAGACCTTCGAGTGCGGAGACTCGTCAGCAACCTGTTCCATCTAATCGCCAAAAGCCTGCGCCGTCTTTGGCTGGCAGGCACGTGGTCAATCCAGCTCATGGTAACAAATAGCCCTCAAATGAAGGCGGGAAATTAGCTGGGGAAAAGGAAACAGAGAGCCAGCTCGAATCACGGCTCAACTCTAGAAGATTTGACATGGATACGTATGCAAGAGAGCTGATGATTGCTAGGAGCCAGTAGATCTAATTCTCTCTACAGCGCGGAAGTTATCATGACCCCATTTAAGTATAATATCGGCCATGGTCCGTCGCTGCAGACGTATGTCCACACTAACAGTCATGCCGGCGATGAGGGGAATCTTAACACCATTACGTTCAAGATATTGCTTGTCCAGCCTTAAGCTGGCGGGGAAGTAAAGGCCTTCAGCCTGAGAGCCTAGTACTTCGCCAATTTCCTTGGGGGGTACGGCATCGGAACCAACCCTGGTAACTTTAGCCGCAACGCGACCAAAATAGGCGGAAGGATAGGCATCTGTGGATACATCAGCGTGCTGGCCAGGCACAACAAAGCCAATGCTGGTATTAGGCACAAAAACCCGGGCAATAAGACTATCGGAAGGTACTACAGAGAGCAGCGGCGAAGTGGGGTCAGCATTGGCGGCTATCACGCTACCGCGCTGGACTGAAACATTAAATACAACACCATCGACAGGGGACGTTAAGGTGGAGTTTTCTATCTGTAGACGGGCTTGATCGGCCTGTCTCTGCTGATTATTAATCTCCTTGAGGTTGGTTTCAATTCGATTACGAATCTCAGCATCTGGATTTGCCTCAGCGCTAATGCGCTGAGAACGCAAGCGCTGGGTTTCACGCTCTTGCGTGGCAATCCGAGCCCGTAGATCTTCTGCTTTAGTAAGATAATCAAGGGCTTGCACGAGGCTACCAGCTCCAATGTCGGCGAGTTGCTTGAAACGCTGATACTGATTCAAGGCAAGATCATACTGAATCCTGAGACCCTTCAAAGTCTCCTGAGACTTAGCTAGGTCTTCATCGGCAGACCTGCGTCTATTAAGTAGATCTGCTTTCTGGCTATCCAGTTGCCGAAGCTGGTTTTTCGTGAGCCCTTTAGTGACGGATGAATCCCCCAAGGATGCTGCATATAGTTTATTTTCATTGGTAAGTCGGCTAATAAGCTCTTTCGATGTAGATAATACGATGCGAGGATCCCGCACATCAAAAACCAACAAAGCTTGGCCCTTCTTAACTTGTTGGCCATCCTTTACAAGCACCGAGTCTACCCGGCCCTGAACTACACTCAAGATCGGTTTAACCCTGCTGCCGGGCTGTAAGCGCCCTTTCACCAAAACAGTTTCGTCTAAAGGTGCTAAGAATATCCACAACAAGCCTCCTGTCGTTAAGGCAACGGAGGTCCAGATCAAGGCAGATGAAACGCGATTGCCGCTCTTTAGCAGGGCAGGCTTCTGAAACTCCCAGGCCTCTGCCAATTTGGTTGACTGATCATCCGGCTGCTTTTTGAAGGGATTGGCAGCATCGCTCAGGGATAGATTTTCCCCCACCTTGCCACCATCGCCAATCAGATTAACGCTCACTGGCTGAACACCATTTTGATCAGCTACTACGATGCCGGCCCCACGGGAGCGCCGCCTGGGGGAGAGAATGCGCTGCAGCAGAGCGTCGAGCCAAGCCTGTAGGCGCTCTGCTGAGGCGGCATTTTTTTGTGCTGAAGGAGCATTGGCGGGGTTAGGGGCTCCATCACCAACTAGATCTGGATTCAAAGCTGAAGACTTGGAAGATTTTGGTAGTAGCTTCATTAGCTGAGTCCCTCCTGGGCTTGGCTCTGAACCAGGGCGTAGTACCAGCCCCGTTGCTCCATAAGGTCGCGGTGGGGTCCCATCTCCATGATGGCGCCTTGATCCATTAGCACAATTACATCGGCAGGCTTCACTGTTGTGAGGCGGTGGGTAATAAAGAACACCGTACGTCCCCGGAATGCCTCAAGCAAGTTGATGCAAACCTGGCGTTCAGTACGGGCATCGAGAGCACTGGTTGCCTCATCAAGAATTAACATACGAGGATTT
Organism: Cyanobacteriota bacterium; assembly: GCA_947463165.1. Classification (GTDB taxonomy): domain Bacteria; phylum Cyanobacteriota; class Cyanobacteriia; order PCC-6307; family Cyanobiaceae; genus UBA5018. The sequence goes on along the minus strand of CANHSW010000025.1, from coordinate 10,101 downwards.
TGGAGTACTGCCCTAGCCAAAGCAAGTCGCTGACGCTGTCCCCCTGAAAGTCCACTGCCTCGCTCTCCAACACTAGAATTATAGCCCCGGGGCATGCTCATGATGAATTCGTGGGCGCAGGCAATCTTGGCGGCACGAATAAGCTCTTCAGCGGTGGCATCTGGCTTCACCAACATTAAATTATCTTTGACAGTGCCGTCGAAGAGCAAGCTATCTTGAGGTACAACGCCAATTTGCCTGCGAAGGGAGTACAATTCAATTTTATCAATATCAAAGCCATCTATTAGTACTTTGCCGGTGGTGGGGCGATAGAAGCGTGGCACCATCTTCAGCAGTGTACTTTTGCCACTGCCAGATCCCCCGACAACACCTACGAACGAACCTCTTTGAATAGTAAGATTTACAGCATTCAAGACGCTTGGAGCATCTTGGACATAGGAGAATCCCAGGTTCGTAAACTGAACATGGCCTTGAAGCGGCGGCATCGGAATATTTTGAGCCTCCAACTCGCTCTGCTCGGTGGGTCGATCGACCACATCGGAAACGATTTGCAACTGCTCAGAGCACTGCTGGAACTCTTGCCAGGTAGAAGGTATCTCGGTAAGCGGGCGAATAACATAGTTACTAAGCATCTGAAAGGCAATCACGGTGCCAAAATCAAGATCTCCCTTGGCAACCAGTGCAAATCCCGCACATAGAACCACGACAGACTCAATATTCATAATAAAGCCCCCCAGGTTTGTTAGGGATTCGCGGGTGATTTTCATCTTGAAATCTTCCCCGAGGTAGCGACTATAAAGATCGTGGAATGTCCAGCGAGTCTTCATTTCAGCGTTTTGAGCTTTAATTGTTTGTATGCCGCCAATTGATTCGGTAAGATAAGAACTGTATTTGACATTTTCCACCATCGTACGACGGATTTGACTCTTCAGCAGAGGGGTGCTGAACAGGGTAACGCCGACTAATAATGGCACAAAACTGAGTACGACACATGTCAGCAATGGGCTGAACATGAACAAAATAACTATGTAGAATAAGCTAAAAACTGTATCGACAAGCAAGGTGAGACTGCGGCCAACCAGGAATTGCCTAAGCTGATCAAGCTGATTGATATAAAATACAACCCGCCCCACCGGCCGCTCATCGAAGAAGCTTTGGGGAAGTCGCACCATATGATCTAAAATTGTTGCTTTTGTGGCGGAATCAACTCGATTGGCCACATCAGTAAACTGAAAACTGCGAAGAGTTTTGAGAACGCTTACGCCAATCGCTGCGAATACCATTACTATGGATATCGCAATTACGATTGAGAGGCTATCGGGAGTCATCATTTGAGTCATCAATATGCGAACCCCCAAGGGATTGGCAAGCATTAATATATTGATGACCGCCGATATGGCGAGTACTTCGATTAATTTTCTTTTGTGCTCGCGCAGGTAGGGGAAATACCAGCTCCAGCTGAACTTTTGTTCTTTGGCGTTGGGCTTGCGCTCAAGAATCAACAGCTCAACCTGGCCATCCTCCAGGGTGGCCAACTGATCGATTGGCACCCGCAGCGGACCGAGCTCCGCCTCCAGCAGGCAGGCATAGCCGTCTGGATCGACGGCATCCAGGATGCCGATGTGGCCCTGCTGCATCAGCACGGCCGGGGTGGATACCCGAGCCAATCGATCGGCAGGTAGGCGACTGAGGATCACCCTCAGACCGATGGCATCGAGAATCTGGCCCAGATTGGTGAGGTTGAGGCTGGCCTGGCGAGCCAGCACCGAATCGATCTGATCAAAGAGAGAATCTCGATTCAGCGGCAGCCCATAAAAACTTGCCAGGGCTTGAACAACGGCGGCCGGGATATCGCGCGGACCACTGGCGCGAGCCAGTACCAATTTGCCTGGACCACGACTTTGGGGCAGCGGCGGCAGGTCGCCGCCAAAACGATCGGCGCCGACCAGCTGGGCTTCGACGGCCTCACCAGTAGGGCCGACCTCGACACTGGCCTTGGCCTGATCGCCAGGCAATGCCTCGGGGGCGACCGGTTCAGCCTGGGCTGCCGGCAGGGCCACCAGACGCAACCAGGGGGCGCCTGGTTCCAGGGGCTTGACGCTCTTGGCGGGGTCCCAGCGGGAGGCCAGCTGGGCTCCACTGCTCACATACCACTCTCGCTCGGGCGCCAGGGCCAGGCCCGACTCCGGCCCAGGTATCAGTGAGCTGACCACAGCCTGTTCCTGGAGCTGGGGCAATCGCTCCAGCCAGGGCAACCAGCGCGGACCGGGCTCCCGGCGGCAGAGCTCCAGCAGCACGGTATAGAGCTCTGAAACCGGCAAGGATGACTGGAACCAGGCCGCCAGGCTTGGATAGCCGTCGATCAGATCGCGAAAAGCCGCAGCCGGCAATAGCAGTAAATCGGCTTCGCCGGAAGCCCTCAGGTGTTCGCAGGGCTGCTGGCGCACCAAGCTCACCCAGCCGGCCATCGAGCCAGCCTGCAATTTCTCGATAGTGCGCAGGCCACCGGTATTGGGATCACTGGCCAGGCCCCGCAAACTGCCGGAGCGAACCAGATAGAGTCCTTTTGGCATCACATCTGGCGCCAACACGGTCTGGCCCGGTCGGAAACGCTGCGGTTCCAGCAGCGGCTCCAAGGAGCGGGCCACGGCCTCGGGCAGTCGATCGAAGGGGGCGAAAGCCGAGAGCAGAGGGGTCGAGGGGGTGGTGATCATGCGGTGAGATCGGCAAGAGGCGCTGGGACCTCGCCCTGAAGGAACTCGGTGGCGCGGTTATTGATGAACTCCTGCAGTAACTCGCCGAGGAGGCGCTGCCGCAGTTCGTCGGTGAGTGGGGCGGGGATCAGGCGATCCATCCGCAACACCAACCAGGTGTCGCCCACCGCGAAAGGGGGCAGCAGCTGGCCGGGCTCGCAGCTACGCAGACGAGTCACCAGGTCTGGATGGCCAGCGCCCAAGGGCACCGGACCGACGCGGCCGCCATTGTTGCGCTCAGCACCCTCAGAATAGCTGGAAGCCAACTGGGCAAATTCGGCCTCTCCTTCTCGAATTTGCTGGTAGAGCTCCTCGGAAAGAAAAGCGTCTTTAGTGCGAATCAGAGAATACTCCACCTGATCCAACATGACCTTGCGGTCGAGGTAGCGAACCTCCACCTCATCGCCAAATCGGTTTTTGGCATAGATCTCCAGCCTGCTTCTCTGGGTGAAGCGGCAGCGAATGTCCTCTTGGCTCAGGTTTTGAGCCTTCAGCCACTGGCGCAGAGCCTGTTCGCCCCGGATGCCGAGGGTTTCGAGCTGCTGACTCACCAGCTTTTTTTCCTCATCCTCTGGCAGGGGCACCACAGCCACGATCTCTTCAAAGACCAAGGCCCGGGCCAGGGGCAGGGCTAAATCCTGGCGCCGCAGCAACCGGTGCAGGGACAGCAGTGGCAGCAACGGCTTACCTGGCGCCAGTTCCACCAATGCCGGTGGTTCCAAGCCTGAGAGCACGTCGCTGTCAATCAGCTGGGGAGGCAGGGAGTAGGTGGATGCCATGGTTGGACTCTAAATGGACAACTCAGGCCAACACTGGCGGTCGACGCTGGATGGGCAGATCGAGACGGCCAAGCACATCGGCCATCAAATCGAGGGCATTGGCTTGGCCGTACTGCTCTCGGGCGTAGGCGAATGCCGCCTCACTCATCTGCTGCCATCGTTGATCATCGCTGCAGAGCAGTAGGGCCGCCTCCTGCCAGGAGCTGGGATCCCGGGCAATCCACACCTCCTGCCCGTGGCGCAAGCCAGTGGCCTCCGCGGCCAGGGGGCTCAATAGCTGGGGGATGCCATGGGCGGCGGCGGCGACCACCTTGCCCTTCAGGCCAGCTCCGGAACGCAGGGGGGCCACGAACAGCCGGTGACGTCCGTAGACCGTGGCGGTATCGGCCACCCAGCCCTCCAGCACCACCCCCGGCTGCCCCCCCCAGCGCTCGGCCAGCTCGGCGGAAAGGCCGCTGCCATAAAGATGCAGACGCAGTTGGGGGAGCTGCTTCAGCAGAGGCGGCCAGAGCACCGCCAACAGATGATCCACCGCCTCCCGATTGGGTGGATGGTTGTAGCCACCCAGAAAGGCGAGGCCCTCCCTCCCCGCCAGGGGCTCCGGTGCCTGGGGCCCCTTCACCACCCAGGGACAGCGGGCCGTGAGCGCCCGGCCAAAGCTCTCGGAATGGATCACCGCCTCCTCCACATCCGAGTAACTGAGCGTTAGATCCACCTGACTGATGATCTGCAGCTCCTGCTGCTTGACCACCGCCACGGCCGCCAAGGCCTGTTCGGCGGCATCGCCCTCGAGGCCCTGGGCCCAGGCGGCCCGCAGCTGGCGCAGGTAATGGAGATCGGCATTGCAAAATGCCACCCGCGCCTGGGGTGCCCTGCGACGCACCACCTCCAGGGAATCGTGGGCAGTGGTGTAGCGGGTGATGTAGATGAGATCAAACTCGCGACCGCGCTGCTCAAGCAACTCATCGAGGGAGAGCACAAAGGGGGCGTGGATCACCTCAATGCCCCGACGCTGCAAATCTTCGCTGTATCCAGCCAACCAGGCCAAATTAGCCGGATAAAAAGTTATCTGATAGCCGAGAGACTGCACCAGCTCCATCTCCACCACGGCGGCATGGCTGCCGGCATCGCGATCCGGACGGGGCGTCTCGTGGTCGATGAACAGGGCACGGCCCACGTTGCCGCGATCCTTGACGCGATCAGCCAGGGCAAGATCAGGCTGGCGTTGGCCCTCGAAGCTGGCCTGCCACTTATTTTCAAACAGGGGCTTGTGAATTTCCTGATAACGCTTCATGCCTACGGCAGTGGCGGTGTCCTTGCCATTGGAAATGCCCTCGTAGTGCACCACCCGCGATAGCGGGGCATAGCGAACGCTATGGCCGGCGGCGCGCACCTTGAAGCAGAGATCGGTGTCTTCGTAGTAGGCCGGCGAGAACTCCGGGCTGAAGCCCCCCACCCGATCCCACACCTGGCGGGTGATGGCCAGGGCAGCGCCGCTCACATAATCGGCAAGCCGGGTGTAACTAAAGCGTGGCTCCCGCGGATTACAGCCTTTGCCGTAATTCCAAGGCTCGCCATTGCCCCAGACGATGCCGCCGGCCTCTTGGAGGCTGCCATCTGGATAGATCAGCTGGGAACCGGCGATACCGGTATCCGGCCAGCGCTCGAATACCGCCTGCAGTTCATCCAGCCAGAGGGCGCAGGGCTCGGTGTCGTTGTTGAGCAGCACCACCAGGGGGGCGCGGCTGGCGTTGACCCCCGAATGACAGGCCTGATTAAAACCGCGCGGGAAGCTGTGGCGCACCACCGTGATGCCGGGCGCCTCCCGGGCCAGGGACTCGTAGGTGTCGTCGGGGGAGCCGTCGTCGACGACGATCACCTCAAAACGCAGGCGATTGGGGGCAAAGGCCAGGGCCGCCAAGCAGCGGCGGGTGAACCGATACTTGCCATGCACCGGCACCACCACGCTCACCTGGGGGTCGGGGGAATTGGTGATGGTCAGGGGCTTGCGGTCGATGGCCTGGCCCAAGGGGCCTTCCTCCTGGTGGGCCTCCAGGCGCAGGGCTGGATTGGACGGGGCCGCCACAATGCGCTGCAGCAGCGGTAGATCCGACGGTGGCTCCAACCCATAGGCATCGGCCAGGTGCAACCAGGTGGACAAACTGCGATAGCGCTCCGCCGCCAGGGGCCCCAGCGGCTCGGGAAACGGGGGGCTGCTGAACTGCTGCAGAGCCGCCCAGGGAGTGAGCTGGAAAGGCACCAGCTCCAGGCTCTCGTCGATGCTGGCACCGCTGGCATCCCGCAGCAGCAGGTGATGCACCCGGCCATCGCAACAGGAGGCGGGCAACCTGGTGGTGAAGCTCCAACGGCCGGGGGAGTCCGAATCCGGCGGCAGCAGGGCGATCGGCTCGCCGCCATCGATCACCAACTCCACCGGCGCCGGTTTCGCCAGCCAGCCCTCCAGAAACACCCCTTGCAGGGGCATCAACTCGCCTCGCTTCTGTTGCTGGAAAAGCGTCGCAGACCTCTGATCGCGGCGCAGCAGTTCGTAGGTGATCTCGTTGACCCGCAGCGGACTGCCGGGCAACTCCAAACCACCTTCGGCATCAAAGCAAACCCGCAGCACCAGCCCCGGCGAGAGAGGGGGCAATTTCAGCTGGGGATCGCCAAGAAAAGCAAAGCCCACCGCGTCGGGTAGACCGCGACTGGCCATGTCAGTGCGCCCGAGCTGGGAGCTCAACTGCACAATTGACTTGCGGGAGCTGGGATCGAGCAGGTCTTCCATGCTCACCCACAAAGGCCCCGGCAGGGGTTCAGGGCCGCGCTCTCCCAGCAAACAGGCCCATCCATGCAGGCCGAAACGCTCATTGAGCCCCTCCAGCTGGCCGATGAATTGACCGCGCTGGAGAGGCCGCAATTCAGCGGCCAGCGCCACAGCCATGGAAAGGGGGTGAACTTGGTTAGAGAATGGAGGCTAACCGAAGCTGCAGTCCTGACTACCTCTCCCGCCCCACTCCCGGCAGCCCCAACCCTGTCAAACAGCGGTGCCGATCCCCAAACGGATCCGGTGGTGCTGAGATTGAGGCTGCAAGAACTGCTCGCCCTACCCCTCGATCCAGGCAGCCGGGTGCATCTCTGGAAACTGGCCCTTGAACGCCTGCCCAGGGAAGCTTTGGCCCAGCGCCGAACCCTGCAGTTGGTGCTCAGCCGCCAGGCGGCCCAAGCCTGCGAGCAGTGGATTGCCGCCGGACGCTGGGGCGAGGCCCTGACTTGTGCCCGCCAGCAGGGCATCTGGTTGGCGGAGCTGGCCAGTGAAAATCCGCCCCTGGCCGAGGTATGTCGACGCGATACAGCCGCCCTGCTGCGCCTGCTGATTGAAGGGTTGCATCGCGATCAGGAACAGCCGGACTGCCCGCCCCAACGCCAGGCGGAGATCTGCCGCATCGGCTGGCAATTAGTGGTCAAGTTAAGAGCCCTGGGCCAGCCGGAGAGCGATGCCCTGGGGGCGATCGAAGAGCAATTGGTGCGCCACGGGGCCCTGGCCTGGCGCGCCCTCGCCCAGACCCAGGCAGGCGAGGCAAGCATCCCCGCCCTGGACAGCGGCATAGACATGGCCCTGGCCCTGATGCGCATCTATGCCGATCAAGAAGGGCAAGCCTGGACTCAACTGCTGCCGGCAGAGCTGCTGGCGACTCGCCGCCAACTCCAGCCGGTGCCCCCGGAACGCCTGCTTAATTGGTTGGCGTCTTGGCTGCCCAGCAACCCCGGCGCCGCAGCGGCCCTGGCTAGCGCCCGCCGCTGCCAAGCTCTATTAAGCGGCATCAAGCGCAGTGGCGATCCAGCCGAGCTTGCTGGTACCGCCGCTGCCGGGGATCCAGCGCCTGCGGCCGGGCTGCCGGCCGAGGTCACCAGGGCGCCCCTGCCTGGACAGGCAGCCCAAAGTCAGCCCCTTACTGCTAGCTCCGGCCATGACCCGGCCGAGGAGGCGACCGAAGCGCTGCCCGAGGAGCTGTCCATGGCGGCATCCCTGCAGCCCCAGACTCCACAGCCAACCCCATCGATCGCGGCGATCAGTGGCGAGGAATTGCGCCAGGAGCTGCGACTCGACGAGGGCGGCATCGAGGGCTTGCGGCGGCGCCTGGTGAGGGCTCTGAAGCGCTGGAGCGATCGCCCCGGCCAGGGCCCCTTGACCATTGATTTGGGCTTTAGGCCTGGGGCCAGCCTGCTGGATGGTGATGGTGATGGGCTGCAACTCAACCTGGCCCCCCTGCTGCGCTGTGGTGACGATGCCGAGGTGAAGGAGTTGCTGGAGCTGCTGGATCGTCATCTCGAAACCCTGGAACGCCCCGCGAGCTGGCAAGCCAATCCCGAAGCCCTGCTGAAGACCCTCGATAGCCATTGGAAAGCAGGTGGCCAACTGCATGCCAGCCAGTGCAAGGCCCTGGCGGCGGTGGTGAAGCTCCGGGGACCTGGCCGGGTGGAGCTGCCCGTTCGGGCCGGGGGCCAGCTGCTGAGACCAGCCCCTGAGGAACTGGCCCTACTGGCGCAGCTGCAGCGCAACGAGCCGCTGCTCGTGGAGCAGTTGTCGGAAATCAGGCGCCACCATCACGACCGGGAATGGATGGAGAGCGAGCAAGGTGCCGACTGGCCGCTGCGGCGTCTGCACACCGGCAGCGGTTTCTATGCCAGCAGCCACGACCCTCTCCACAGCCTGCGGCGTTGGAGTGACGCAACGCTGGCGGCGCTGCGACAGCATGGCCTGGTGCTCGACTCGGGCAATTTGGGGGCCGCTCTGCCTTTGCTGCAGTCTTTGGCGGCGGAAGGGGTGAGTCTGCCTCTCCAGGCCTGGCCGGAGCGCGGCAGTCTTGACCAACTGATGGCGGATAAAGAGGTGCTGCTCGTCGCTCCTCGGGCCGCGGAGATTGAGGCCCACCATCGCAGGGTCGCCTCCTCCCAGCTCGATCTGGAAAGCCCGATTCCCAACTACGGGCTGCGTTGCTTGGAGTCCCCCGACTCGATCCACCCCCGGCGCCCCAGCGTCGGCTTCGAGCACAGCCTGGAGAGCCTGCTGGAGCAGGTGGAACAGGCCTGGGGGCAGCGGGCTTTCCAGGTGTTCATCATCGCGGCTGGCGCCTACTCCCTGCCCGCCTGCCATGCGGTGGAGCAGCGCTACGGAGCCACCTGCTTGGCTCTTGGCAGCGAGCTGCTGGAGTGGTTCCTGCCCAAGAACCCGGGCCAATCCTAGACCCGCCTGGTGGCGGGCTCCACTAACTGAGCCCGCCTAACGGCGGGCCACCAGCAGCAGCACCTCGGGGATTTCAGCGGCAAGTACGCCATAGCTAATCGAATGAATTCCCTGAATGCTTACCTCGGAAAAGCCAAGATCCGAAAGCGTATCTAAAATCTCCCAGCCGGGAATTTGATAAACCAAGCTTCCCGCCTCTGGCTCAATGGGATTGCCGTGATACTCGGGCTCGCCTATGATCTCAGGAGGTAGATCGTGGCCGCGATGTCGCGCCTTGATTATCGAATCTTTGTCGCCATAGGCGAAGGGGAAAGTGGCGATCAATACCCCTCCATGTCGCAATACCCTGAGGCACTCGGCCAAGCCCATCCTCAGGTCGTAGAGATGCTCAAAAACTTCACAGCACACCAATAGATCAAAGCTTTCGCTTGAGAAAGAAAGGGCAGATAAATCCTCGTGGAGATAATGCTCACGGCGAGGGTCCGCCGGATCAGGCATGTACTCACTGAGAACAACACCCTCCCCTAGCCAACTTTTCAGGGCGGCGGCCAGGGGGGTGACAGCTTCTGGCAGGTAGGCCTCGATCAGCCGCGGCGACGGCAGCTGGCCGGCCTCGATCAGCTGGCGCAGCAGCAGTAGCACGCCGCGTTCGCGGGAGTTTAAGCCGTTGTGAACCAGGCTTTCGCGATAGTTAGGAGCTACTACCTCGATGGCCTCGGGAGCGATCGGTCGGTCGGTGAGGGGGTCGCAGATGCCGTGCAGGGCAATGCATTGCAGCGTCTCCTTGATGGTCTCGTCCGCTAGGGACCACATCTTGCGGAAACGAGCATGAAAGCCTGCCATGCTGTCATAGACGCTCAGCTCAAGGTGCTGCTGGGGCAGAATCGCCATGGCCGTCGGTCCACTGACGGTTAATTGTGCCGTAGAACCGTTTAACCGCATGACAAAGGCTACCGACCTTGAGAACCGCCTGAATTTGCTGGAGGACCAGTTGGAAGAAGCTCGGGATTTAGCCGAACTCAACCAGCTGCTGCTCAGCCAAGCCGAAGAAAAGCTGGCCAACTACGCCAAGGAGGCCCTAAGAGCGGAGTCACTGATCTCCTCCCTGCTGGAACAACTAGAAGCTCGCAAAACAAATTAATCCAACAATGCCGCTCTGCCCTCGGCCCTTGACAAGAGGCTAGCCAAGGCCTCCGGAGATAGACCTTGGTTAGCCGGCGGCATCGACAGGTCAGCTTGGCTGGAAGAACGCTCCAGGAAAGCGGAAAAACGCTCAATGCCAGAGCCGGTTACAAGCCCCCCTGGTTGCCCCCTGTTAACAGCT
>CANHSW010000024.1 GCA_947463165.1 Cyanobacteriota bacterium | reverse complement strand
TAAAATAAACATGCGCGCCGTATCGGCTCCGTAGCGGTCAATTACCTGGGCAGGATCTACTCCATTATACTTTGATTTAGACATTTTTTCGTAGAATGTATCCAGCCTTTCGCCGCTTGCCGGATCGCGGGGATCGTCTGCATCTTTCACATCGCTTGGGGCGATATACTTGCCCGTGGCGGGATTTTTGTAGGTAATCCCTTGCACCATTCCCTGGGTGAGCAGCCGGGTGAATGGCTCGTCAAAACTGAGCAACCCCCGATCTCTTAGCACCTTGGTAAAGAAGCGGGAGTAAAGCAAATGGAGGATTGCGTGTTCGATGCCACCCACGTATTGATCCACCGGCAGCCAGCGATCCACTTTCTGGCGATCAAACGGTAGTTCCTTGTTGTGGGGATCGCTATAGCGCAGGTAATACCAGCTGGAGCACATGAAGGTATCCATGGTGTCCGTTTCCCGCTGCGCGGGCTCGCCGCAGCTCGGGCAGGCCACGTTCAGCCATTGCTGCTGCTGGGCCAGGGGCGACCCCCCCTTGCCGCTGAAGGCGCCGGCATCGGGCAGCTCCACTGGCAGCTGGGCGGTTGGCACCGGCACCACGCCGCAGCTAGGGCAGTGGATCACCGGAATTGGGCAACCCCAGTAGCGCTGTCGGGAGATCAGCCAATCGCGCAGCCGGTATTGCACCCTGCCCTGGCCCCAGCCGCCCCGCTCAGCCGCCTCGGTGATCGCCAGTTTGGCCTCGCTACTTTTTAGGCCATTAAATTCAGCGGAGTGGATCAGCACCCCGGCTTCTGTCCAGGCACCACCCTCATAGGCGTGTTCGTCGCTGCCCTCGGGAATAATTACCTGCTTTACCGGCAGTTCGTACTGGCGGGCGAATACAAAATCCCGCTGGTCATGGGCGGGCACCCCCATCACCGCTCCGGTGCCGTATTCGGCTAGCACGTAGTCGGCGATCCAAATTGGCAGCAGTTCGCCGCTGGCCGGATTGCGCACCAGCGAGCCCAGGGGCACCCCTCGCTTGGGCTTATCTTCCGCCGTGCGTTCCTGTTCGCTCTGGCTGCTGACAATATCGCAAAAGGCTTCCACCTGCAGCTGCTGTCCGCTGCTGGTGAGCTGGGCCACCAGCGGATGTTCCGGTGCGAGCACTACATAACTGGCCCCATAAATTGTGTCCGGCCGGGTGGTGAAAACCGTGATTCGCTCACCGCTGCTCTCGCCGTTGGCATCTACTACTGAAAAGTGCAATTCGGCGCCTTTGCTGCGGCCAATCCAATTGGCCTGCATGGTGCGCACCCGTTCCGGCCAGCCGGTCAGCTTGGGCAGATCGTCCAGCAGCTGGTCGGCGTAGGCGGTGATGCGCAGGAACCACTGGCGCAGCTGGCGCTTTTGCACAATGGCCCCGGAGCGCCAGGAACGCCCCTCGCTGTCCACCTGTTCGTTGGCCAGCACCGTCTGGTCCACCGGGTCCCAGTTGACGGTGGCCTCCTTTTGGTAGGCCAGCCCCGCCTCCAGAAACTGCAGGAACAGCCATTGGGTCCAGCGGTAGTAGTCGCTGTGGCAGGTGGCCAGCTCCCGATCCCAGTCGATCGACAGGCCCAGTTGGCGCAGCTGATCGCGCATCGCCGCGATGTTGCGGTCGGTCCAGACGCCTGGATCGACACCCCTTTCAATCGCCGCATTTTCGGCCGGCAGACCAAAGGCATCCCAGCCCATCGGATGCAGCACTTGCTTGCCGCGCATCCGCTGCACCCGTGCCACCACGTCGGTGATCACGTAGTTGCGCACATGGCCCATGTGCAGGTTCCCCGAGGGGTAGGGAAACATCGACAGGGCGTAGAAGCTCTCGGGGCTTGCCCCTGCCCCATCCGCCTCCAGATCGGTTGCCCCATCTGGGGTGGCATCCAGTTCCGCCGCCTGCCACAGCTGTTGCCAACTGCCCTCGATGGCCTGGGGTTGATAGCGGCTCACTTCGCTCACGACAGGCCCTTGTCTGGTTTGTGATGGTGCCACAGCCGATTCAGCTCACCCAGGCAGCTGGATTCGGCCAGTCAGACAAGCCGGACCTGCGATTCCCCAGCGACAGCCCCTAGGGCAGGGCCTGCAGCATGGCAATGGCGTGGCGGTTCACCAGGATCAGCGGCTGTCCCTCCTGGCTGATCGCCAGGTAGTCCTGGTCTTGCCAGCGCAGCAACCCCTGGAGCTGCTCGCCACTCAGGAGCGTCAGCTTCAGCGGCGATCCCTGGCGGATCAGGCCTTGAATGTGGCGAATGCCCGGCTGGCTGGCATCGAAGCCACCGCCGCCTCTGCCCAAAACGCTCTGCATAGGATTGTCAGTTCAGCTGCCCAGACCAGGATCGTGCTTTCTTTCAGCAAGTATCAAGGCCTGGGTAACGATTTCTTGATGCTGGACGGTCGCGATGCCCCCAGCACGGATTTTTGCTTCGATCTCTCCCCAGATTTGGTGAAGTTGCTTTGCGACCGCCGCTTTGGCGTGGGTGGTGATGGCGTGATCCTGGCTCTGCCCCCCAATGCCGGCGGCGAACTGCGCATGCGCATCTTCAACGCCGATGGCACCGAGCCGGAGATGTGTGGCAATGGCATCCGTTGCCTGGCTCGCTTCCTGGCCGACAGCGACGGCGATGAGCCCGGTCGCCAGTGGCAGATCGACACCCTCGCCGGCCGCATCGTGCCCGAATTGCTGAGCGACGGCACGATTCGGGTGGACATGGGCGCCCCCTTCCTGCAACCCGCCGCCATTCCCACCACCCTGGAGATCGGCCCCTCTGGCATCCCCGAGGGCTTGATTGAAGCCGCCGGCGAAAGCTTTCAGGTGGGCGCCGCCGGCATGGGCAATCCCCACATGGTGATTCCAGTGGCCGATGTGGAGCAGGTGGATCTGGAGCGCTTCGGCGCCGCCCTGGAGCTGCATCCCAGCTTTCCGGCCAAGACCAACGTGCATTTTGTCCAGGCCCTCAGCCCCAGCCACCTGGTGATGCGGGTATGGGAGCGGGGCGCTGGCCCCACCCTGGCCTGCGGCACCGGCGCCTGCGCCACCTTGGTGGTTTGCCATCGCCTCGGCATCGCCGGCCGCCGCGCCCGGCTCGATCTGCCCGGCGGTCCGCTGGAGATCTACTGGGATGAGGCCAGCGACCACCTGTTCATGGATGGCCCGGCCGAGGCCGTGTTCGACGGTGTGCTCTCGCCGCTGCTCTGGGGCCCGGCGCCGGCCGCCGATTTCAGTGATCAGCAGCTCGATACGCAGCCGAGCGAACAACTGGATTTTGAGCAACAGGAGCTTGGGCAACAGGGTCTCGTGCAACAGCCCGTTGAACAGCAACGCCAGGGCCAGGAGCCAGGGCCCGGCGTCAGCCAGGGGGAGCCGCCAATCAACTGCTCCGTGGCCTGCGTGCACGGCTGCCAGAGGCCTGACGACTGCCCTACGGCCGCCATCAGGGCCAAGACCCTGGAGATGCTCAACAGCAGCTCCCTAGACGACCTGGTGGCCCTGGCCAGCAACTCGATCGAATCGCGCAGCCGCGCCCGGGCGCAGCGTCGCTCTGCTTTGGACGCATCTGGCCTGGATACCCCTGGCCTGGATGCCCTTGGCCTGGATACCCCTGGTCCCGAAACAGCTGGCTGAGCGCCCGGGTTATGGCCATCTACCTAGACGCCTGTGCCACCGCCCCTCCGGCTGCCGAGGTGCTGGCTGCCATGGCCGAGGCCAGTGCCAAGGCCTGGGCCAATCCCTCCAGCTTGCACGGCCTCGGCTGGGCCGCCGCCGAGTGCCTCGAACGCAGTCGCGCCGCCATCGCGGCAGAGCTGGGGGCGGCGCCGCAGGAATTGGTATTCACTTCCGGCGGCAGTGAATCTGTGCATTTGGCTCTGCTGGGGCTGGCTGAGCGCTGGCCTGGGCCCCCCGCTGGCCAGCCGCCCAGATTGGTGATTTCAGCCCTGGAACACCCGGCCGTGGAGGCCGCCGCCGCCAGCCTGGTGCGGCGCGGCTGGAGTCTGGCCCGCTGGCCGGTGGATGGCTGCGGCCGGCTGCTGCCCGATCGGGCCGAGAGTTTGCTGGCACCCCCCACCCGCCTGGTGTCCCTGATCTGGGGCCAGAGCGAAGTGGGCAGCCTGCAGGCGATCGAGAGCATCGGCGCCCAATGCCGCAGCGCTGGCATTCCCCTGCACCTCGATGCCGTGCAGGTGGTGGGTCATCAGTTGATCGACTGGGCGACGCTGCCGGCCGATCTGCTCAGTTTCACGGCTCACAAAATTCAGGGTCCCCGCGGTATCGGTGCGCTGCTGCTGCGGCCAGGGCTGGAACCGGCTCCCCAAATCGGCGGCGGGGGCCAGGAGCGGGGCCTGCGGGCCGGCACCGAGCCGGTGGTGCTGGCGGCCGGTTTTGCCGCCGCCCTGGCGCTATGCCAGCAGCGGCTGCGACGGCACGGCGGCCGCGATCCCATTGCCCAGTTGCGCGATCCCCTGCTCGCCGCCTTGCTGGCCCTGCCCGGTGTGGAGCTCAGCGGTCCAGATCCACGCCAGAGCCTGGCGCCAGTGCGCCTTCCCCATCACATCAGCCTCACGCTGGCGGACCGCTGGGGCCGTGCCCTTTCCGGACGCGCCCTGGTGCAGGCGCTCTGGCGCCAGGGCATTGCCGCCAGCAGTGGCTCCGCCTGCGCTGGCGGCGGCAGCCGGCCCGCCCCCAGCCCGGTGCTGCTGGCCATGGGCTACGGCGCCGAGCGCGCCGCCAGCGGCCTGCGCCTCAGCCTCGGCCCCTGGCTGCAGGCAGCTGATTTAGCCGTGGTGCCCGATGCCCTGGAGCGGGCCCAGGCGGAGCTGGAGGCTCGGTAGGGTCGCCGCCAGACGCCCCGCCGCCGTGCTCCCTGCCGACCTGGCCGCCGCCGAAGTCCAGGCCCGCGAGGCCCTGCTCGCCGCCCTAACGGCCGATGCCAACGGCCGCTGGACTGTGGAGTGGCGTTTTGAGGGCCTGCGCTTGCTGCCGCTGGCGCTGCGCTTGACCCGCCAATTGGTGGCGGCCGGTATGGAGCCGCGCCTGCTGTTTGCCGATGCCGGCGCCGCGGCTCTGGCCAAGCGCGATGCACCAGACCTGGCGGAGCGCTGCGGCGATTTCAATTCCCTGCTGCGCCAGCAGGGCCAAGGCACCAGCGAGGGGCTGCTGCTGGCGGTGGCCCCCTCCCCCGCCGACTACAGCAGTTTTGAGCAGCTCTGCCAACAGCACCGGGGCGGCGTGGTGACGCTCAACGGCCGCTTGGAAGATGCCGCCGTGGGCATCGGCAGCGTGGCCCGCGAGCGCCGCCGCGGCTTTGGCGCCCAGTGGCAAGCGGCCTACTGTCTGCAGCCCCTGGCTGAAGGGGTGCTGAGGCGCTCCTACCCCGACCAATGGCAGCTGTATCGCGAAGACGCCGATGGCTTCCGCCTGGCTGAGCTGTTTGAACGCAAGCCCGATGGCGAACAGATCGCCGAGGCCCTCGCCGGTGAAGCTGGACTGGGCCTGGCCGGCAATCTGCGGGCTCTCGATGCTTTGATCGAGGGCTTGGGCCGTTAGTTACAGCCCATCGGACTGGGCCTGGCGGGGGAGTCTCCAGGGCTCTCGATGCCTTGATCGAGGGCTTGGGCCGCTAGATCCACAACAGCGGCTCTGGTGCCAGCTTGGCAAGCTCCGTAAAGTGCTGCGAAACCGAATTCTCCGATGGCTGCTGAGACCGGAACCCCCCCACCTGGCCGCTCTTGGAACCTGGTGGATCTGGGAGCGGCGGCGGCGGTGCTGTTCGCCGCCGTAGGCGTTATTTGGAGTCCGAAGCTGAGCGGTGCCATCGCCAGGGCCACCGGCAACGTGGTGCCCGTGATGGTCACCGTTGACGTGAGGGGGATTCCGGTGGCCAATCCGGCCGCCCTGGTGGATGCAGCGCGCCAGGAGGGAAAGGTGGCGATTGTGATTCGCAATCAGCCCCACGGCTCTGTGGAAATCAAGAACGTGGGAATCCTGCAGCGCAAGCTGGTGGCGGTGCAGCCCGACGGCAGCGTGGTTACCGCTATCGATCCCAATCAGGCCACTTTCGGTACGCTTGATGCTCGCTTTTTGCTGGCCGGCCAGGGGCGCAAGGGCGAAGGCGGCGTGGTGTTTGGCAACCAAAACCTCAAAATTGGCACGCCGATTGAACTGGAGGGCAATTCATTTCGGGTGAGCGGTAGCGTCACGGCCCTCCAGGTGGGGGGCTAAGCAGATGGCCGCTGTTCTCTCCAGCCTCGCCCTGTGGCACCTCACCCTGCTCGCCGGTCTACCGCTACTCGCTAGCCAGCCCAAGTCTGCTGTGGCAAAGCCTCTGGCGCCCCTGCAGCTGGTAGCTCAGGCGGCAGTACAGGCGGCAGTACAGGCGGCGGCAGTAACGGCGGCAGGTGAAGCGAATCAGGGCCGCGCTGCCCAATCCGAGCCGGCTGAGGTGCATCGGGGACCCAGCCTCAGCCCCTACGCACCGGGCCAGTACCAGATTCCCCTGGCCTCCCTGCCCGCCTCGCCGCCGCCCCTGGGGCTGCCGCTGTTGCAGGGCCAGGTGAGTTGCCCGGCCCTGCAACAGCGCCTGCGGGCCATCGTCGGTGGCGAAGCAGCTGTGTGGAGCATCAGCGTCGCCGACGCCCAGGGCAGGTTGTTGGCCGATGTCAATGGCCAGGCACCGCGCCTGCCGGCCTCCAATCAAAAACTGGTGAGCACGGCCTACGCCCTGGATCGTCTCGGCCCCGACTATCGCCTCAATACCCAGCTGTGGCGCCTGGGTGACGGCAGCTTCCGGCTCACCGGCGAGGGCGATCCGGATCTGGCCCTGCCCCAGTTGCAGCGCTTTGCCCGCCTCGCTCTTGCCACCAATGCCAGTGCCAATGCCAATGGTGGCGATGGCCTCCAGCCCACGCTGCTGCGGCTGCAGCTGGCCGAGGAGCCACCCCAGGCCTGGTGGCCCCAGGGTTGGAATCCAGACGACCGCTTTTACTCCTACGGCGCCCCGGTAACCCGCCTGGCCGTCACCAGTAACGCCGTCTACGCCGCCGTCGCCAATCCACCGGCCCGGTTGAGCAGCCTGCTGGCTAAATCCCTGGCCCAGCAGGGCAGCAAGGCCCAGCTCAGCCTGGTTTCCGCCCGCCTGCCCATACCCGCTGATGCGGTGCTGGTGCACCAGGAGCCCTCGGCGCCGATGTTCAACCTGCTCAGCCTGGCCAATACCGAGAGCCATAACTTCACTGCTGAGGTGCTCCTGCGCCAGGGTGCTGGCACCTGGGACCTGCAGCAGGCCCGCAGCCGCGAGATGCAGTGGTTGGCGGAGCAGGGACTGCCGATGGAGGGGGTGATTGTGGCCGATGGCAGTGGCCTGGATCGCAGCAACCGGCTTACCAGTCGTTTTCTGGCGGCCCTGCTGCTGAGGATGAATCAGCATCCCTATGCCAACCAGTACCTGGCCTCCATGGCCGTGGCAGGCCGGCGCGGCACCCTGCGCAACCTTTATATCGGCACCCCGATTGAAGGTCGGCTATTCGCCAAAACCGGCACGCTCACCGGAGTGCGTTCGATCAGCGGGGTGCTGGAGACCGCCGATGGCCCCCGCTACGTGAGCACGATCAGCAACGGCGCCAGCGTGCCCAATGACACGATTCGCCAGGTGCTGCTCCAGGTGCTCCAAACCCAGTTGTGCAGCGCCCAGCCCGGCTAAAAGTCAGCCGAAGCGGTCGGCCACATTGCGGAGCCTGTTGGCCACTCGCCGGCTGCGGCTCCCCTGGCTGGGGGCGGATGGGGCTGGTTGATCAGGTGCCAGGGGTGAGCGCTGGCGGTCGCCGGCGGTGATTTGGGCGGCCATCATGCGGCCCAGTTCCTGTCTGCCCCCGAGCACCACTTGGCTCATTTCCTTGAGCCGATTCTCCAGTTCCCCCAGCACCTGTTCGGCGTAGTTGTTGGCGCCCTCCTGGATGGCGGCGGCCTCCTGGCGGCTGCGGCTCACCAGGGCATCGCACTGCTGTTGGGTCTGCTGGCGGAACTGCAGGGCGTCGTTCTGCAACCGCTCCGCCTCCACCTGGCTTTCTCTTTGCAGCCTCAGGCCTTCTTGGCGCATCTGTTCCAGCTCCCCCATGGCCTGCTGGCGGCTGCGCTCGTGCTGTTCCACCAGCTGGCGGTTGCGGTCGGCGGCCTCCTGCTCTAGCTGCTGGCGGCGCGCAGCAAACTGCTGCTCCATCTGGGCCAGGCGGGTCTGGTGGTCCTGTTCGGCCTGGGCCACCTGCTGGCGCACTTGCATCTGCAGCTGCTCGCACTGCTGGCGGGCCTGCTCCCGCATCTCCACCACCTGGCGTTCGGCCTCCTGGCGCACCGAGGCGGTCTGGATCAGCTGTTCCCGCTCGCGCTTGCCCTGGGCCACGATCTCCTCTGCCTGGGCGCGGGCCTTTTCGATGAACTCCTCCCGCTGGCGGATCAGCTCCACCGCCTGGTTTAGCTGCACCGGCAGGGCATCGCGCAGGGCGTCGATCACTTCAACGGCGTCCTGTTCATTTACCAGCCGCCCGCCGCTGAAGGGGATGCGGCTGCCCTCCAGCACGATGTCCTCGAGCTGGTCGAGCTGTTCGAGCACGGCGATGATCGGTTCAGCCATGGGGGTCCTGGCGGGTGCTCTCGGAAGCCACCCGATTAAAGAGCCTGGCCAGGTCAGCTGCCACCGCCGGCGGCACCAGATGGCGCACATCGCCGCCAAAGCGGGCCACCTCCTTAACCACCGAGCTGCTTAGAAAGCTGTGCTGCACGGAGGTGGCCAGGAAGAGGGTCTCCACCTGGGGAGCCAGGCTGTGGTTGGTGTGGGCTATTTGCAATTCAAATTCGAAATCACTGAGGGCGCGCAGACCCCGCAGGATCACCTGGGCCTGGCAGTGGCGGGCGAACTCCACGGTGAGGCCATCGAAACTGGCCACCTCCACCGCGATGAGATGGCGCGTGGCCTGCCGCAGTTGGGTCAGCCTTTGCTCCAGGGGGAAGGCCGCCTGCTTGTTGGGGTTTTCCAGCACCGCCACCACCACCGAATCGAACAGGCGGGCGCTGCGCTCGATCAAATCGAGATGCCCGAGGGTGAGTGGGTCGAAGCTGCCTGGGTAGAGAGCTCGCATGAAGGCCAGCTTATGGGGCCTGTGGGGCTGTAACTGGGCTGCAGCTGTCCAGCCATTCCTAGAGTCAAGCTGCTTGCCAACCCCCCTGCGCCCATGGCCCTTGACGCCGCTGCCAAGAAAACCCTGCTGCGCAAGATCCCCCATGGTCTGTTCATCTGCGGGGTGGCCGAGGGGGAGGAGGTGAATGGCTTCACCGCCAGCTGGGTCACCCAGGGTTCCTTCGAGCCGCCCCTGGTGGTGATCGCCGTGCGGGCCGACAGCACCAGCAATGGCATGATCCAACGCACCGGTCGCTTCAGCCTCAACGTGCTCGATCAGAGCCAAAAGGATCTGGCCGCTGTGTTTTTCAAGCCCCAGCAGGGCATTGGCGGCCGTTTCGATGCCGCCCCCTACCAGCGCGGTGAACTGGGTCTGCCGATCCTCAGCGACGGCCTCGGCGCCGTGGAATGCGAGCTGGTGGGTCAGGTGGCGGCCGGTGATCACACCGTGTTTGTGGCCGAGGTGAAGACGGCGGTGCTGCTGCGCGACGGCCTGGGCCTGGATTTGGCCAGCACCGGCTGGGCCTACGGCGGGTGAGTCTGGACACCCCTGCTGGCCTCGGCGGTGTGCCGCTGCTCCAACAGCCGCAAAGGCTGCAGCAGCGGCTCAAGGACCTGCCCTCGGAGCCAGGTTGCTATTTGATGCGCGACGGTGACGATCGCATTCTCTATATCGGTAAGGCCAAGGTATTGCGCAATCGGGTGCGCAGCTACTTCCAGGCCGGCTCGGCCCATGGCCATAGCCCCCGCATCACCTTGATGGTGCGCCAGGTCTGTGAGATTGAGTTCATTGTTACCGATACCGAAGCCGAAGCGCTAGCTCTTGAGTCAAATTTAATCAAGAATCACCAGCCGCATTTTAATGTGCTGCTCAAGGATGATAAAAAATATCCCTACCTTTGCATTACCTGGAGTGAGTCCTATCCGCGTATTTTTATCACCCGGCAGCGGCGTTTCCGTAAGCCCCTGGACCGCTTTTATGGTCCCTACGTGGATGTGGGCCTGCTGCGCCGCACCCTGGCCCTGGTGAAGCGGGTATTCCCGCTGCGGCAACGCCCCCAACCCCTTTACAGAGACCGCACCTGTCTCAATTACGACATCGGCCGTTGTCCAGGCGTCTGCCAGCAAAAGATCAGCTCCGATGACTATCACCGCAGCCTCAGGCAGGTGGCGATGGTGTTTCAGGGCCGCAATGACGAGTTGCTGCAGCTGCTGCATCAGAAGATGGAAAGCTATGCCGAGCGCTTAGACTTTGAAGCCGCTGCTCTGGTTCGCGATCAACTGCAGGGCCTGGATAGTCTTACAACCGATCAAAAGATGAGCCTGGGCGATAGCTCGGTGAGTCGCGATGTGATCGCCCTGGCCGCCGATGACAGGGTGGCCGCCGTGCAGTTGTTCCAGATGCGCGCCGGCAAGTTGGTGGGCCGGCTGGGCTACACCGCCGACGCTGCGGGTATGCCCGAAAGTGATTGGGGCCTGATCTTGCAGCGGGTGGTGGAGGAGCACTACAGCCAGGTGGAGTCTGTGGAGATTCCGCCCGAAGTATTGCTCCATTACCCCCTGCCCCAGCAGTCTTTGATTGAAACCTGGCTCAGCGAGCAGCGCGGCCGCCGCGTGCACTTGGCGG
Source organism: Cyanobacteriota bacterium (assembly GCA_947463165.1). Classification (GTDB taxonomy): domain Bacteria; phylum Cyanobacteriota; class Cyanobacteriia; order PCC-6307; family Cyanobiaceae; genus UBA5018. The sequence continues at coordinate 2,963 of CANHSW010000024.1, read as the reverse complement.
TGCCGCAGCGGGCCCCCAAGCTGGAGTTGATCGAGTTGGTGGTGCGCAACGCCAGCTATGAGTTGCAGCGGGCCCAGCGGGCCAGTGAACAGAACTTGCTGGCCTTAGAGGATCTGGCCCAGTTGCTCGAATTGGCCAATCCACCGCGCCGCATTGAGGGTTATGACATCAGTCACATTCAGGGCAGCGATGCGGTGGCTTCCCAGGTGGTGTTCATCGACGGTCTGCCGGCTAAGCAGCATTACCGCAAATACAAAATTCAGAGCAGTTCGATTCGCGCCGGCCACTCCGACGACTTCATGGCCATGGCCGAGATCATGCGCCGCCGCTTCCGGCGCTGGGCCCAGGCCAAGGCGGAGGGGGCTGATCTCCAGCAGCTGCGGTTGGGGGCAGCCAGTGCCCTGCATACCGCCGGTTTCAATGATTGGCCCGACCTGGTGATGATTGACGGCGGCAAGGGCCAGCTCTCGGCGGTGATGGAGGCCCTGCGGGAATTGCGTCTAGATGACGAGTTATTTGTGTGCTCCCTGGCCAAGCAAAGGGAGGAGGTGTTCCTGCCCGGCGCCAAGCAGCCCCTGGTCAGCGAGGCCGAGCAATTGGGGGTGCAGGTGTTGCGGCGCCTGCGGGATGAGGCCCACCGCTTTGCCGTCAGTTTCCATCGCCAGCAGCGGGGCGAGCGGATGAAGCGTTCGCGCCTTTCCGATATCCCCGGGCTCGGTCCCAAGCGGGTCAAGGAGCTGCTGGCCCACTTCCGTTCCATCGATGCCATCCAACTGGCCAGTCAGCAAACCCTCGCCGCCGCCCCTGGCGTCGGTGCCGTGCTGGCCAGTCAAATCTGGGAGTACTTCCACCCCCAAGAAGCGCAACAACCCAGCGATTTAGACCAGATCCCTGACGATCAGTTTTTTGAAGATCAAATTTTTGAAGGTCAAATCCCTGATCATCAGATTTTTGAGGATCAGATCTCTGATCAGCTTTTTGAGGGGGCCGAGATTCCAGTATTGAGTAAGAATGCAGCGAATTGCTCAGCCCCAAACCCCTCAGGAGCTCAGCTGCCAACCGAAATTGAGGCTGCGGCCCCTGAGCAGGCCAACTCAAACCCTGAGCAATTGTTGGAGTTGGCCTGTTGAACGCCGGTTGCTGGGCAATGCTGATCAGTGGGTGGCCACTGCTTATCGGTTGCTGGGCACTGCTGATCAAGGCTCTGCGTTTGAGCTGGCCAGCTGGCCCAGGGCTGTCCAGAGATTCCCTGGGCAGCGATTCCCTCGGCAAGCAAGGTTTGCCTTGCACTGTCCTGGTTTGCGTCTGCCTGTTGATCAGTTTTTGCTGCTTTGTATCGCCGCTTGCCGCCGCCCCAGGGCTGTGTCTTGGCCCGGTTTGTGGCGATCAATTCAGCCGCAACCCCCAATTCCCCTGGCAATTGCGGTTGCGGGTCAGCGACCAAAGCGGTCAGCGCGAGCGGCTGGTGGTGGACTGTCGCGATGGCCTGATCAGCCCCCGCCAGGGGCCGGTGGAGCGGGGCTATGCGGCGGCGGTGGCCCGGCGCGCCTGTCGCCTGGCCCCCAGCTCCCCCTCCCCAGCTGAACCGGCGGGGCTGTCGATGCCGGAGCTGCTGCCGGCCCAGCTGCCCATGGCCGCATTCCAGCCCACCTAGCCCCTCTGGGCTTAGCTTCAGTTGCGCACCCGGCTCGACAACCGCGTCCGCGCATGCCTTTTTCCACCGCAGGTTCGCTGGCCTTGATTTGGCCCCCCGAGGCCTATTTGTGGTTCAAAACCCTCCACATCGTGGGGGTGGTGGTGTGGTTCGCAGGCTTGTTTTACCTGGTGAGGTTGTTTATCTATCACCAGGAGGCGGCTGAGCTGGAGCCAACGCTCCGGGTTGCCTTCCAAAGCCAGTACGCCCTGATGGAACGGCGCCTGGCCAACATCATCACAACTCCTGGCATGGTGGTGGCGGTGGTCTGCGCCCTGGGCCTGCTTAGTGTCAATCCGGCCTGGCTACATCAGGGTTGGATGCACGCCAAGCTCGCATTTGTGCTAGCCCTGCTGGCTTACCACGGCTTCTGCTATCGACTGATGGGCCAGTTGCAACGGGGCCAGTGCGGTTGGTCCGCCAAGCAATTGCGGGCTCTCAATGAACTGCCAACCCTGTTGCTGGTGATCGTGGTGATGCTGGTGGTGTTCAAAAACCAGTTCCCCACCGGGGCTGCCACCTGGTTGATCGTGGCCCTGGTGCTGTTCATGGCCGGCTCAATCCAGTTCTATGCCCGCTGGCGGCGGCTAAGGGCCGAACGGCTGGCGGCGGAATTGCCTGACGGAGCTGTGGGATGAGCCACTCCCATCCCCTGGCGGCGGTCCTCAGGCGCGTGCAGTCCAGCAGCTGCCCCAGCCAGTTCAATTTCCACTGCCACACCCACCATTCCGATGGCGCCATGGCCCCCGGCGAGCTGGCCCGCCAGGCCCTGGAGATTGGGCTAGAGCACATGGCGGTTACCGACCACCACAGCCTTGAGGCCTATGGGCCGATCGCCGACCACTTCGAGCGGGCGGCGGCGCTTGGCGATCCCGTACCCAGCCTTTGGCGCGGCGTGGAGATCAGCTGCCTGCTGGAGGGCTGTCTGGTGCATGTGCTGGCCCTGGGCTTTGAAGCGGTGCATCCCAGCCTCACGCCCTACCTGCAGGGCAATGCGGTGGTGGGTGAGGCCTTGAGGGCCGAGGCGGTGCTGGAGGCCACCCACGCCGCCGGCGGGCTGGCGCTGCTGGCCCACCCCGCCCGCTACCGCCTTCCCTTCCAGCGGATGATCGCGGCGGCGGTCCGGCTCGGTTTCGATGGCGCCGAGGCCTGGTACGACTACGACATGCAGGAGCGCTGGCAGCCCACCCCGCTGGTGTGTGAGGCGATCGCCGACAGCCTTGCCAAGCATGGACTCTGGTTGAGTTGTGGCACCGATACCCACGGTTTC
>CANHSW010000023.1 GCA_947463165.1 Cyanobacteriota bacterium | reverse complement strand
TGGGAGAAGTAGGCGGGGATACCCACGGCGCTGAGCACGCCCAGGATCACCACCACCACCAGCAGTTCCACCAGGGTGAAACCACCGTTGGCCTGCTTAGCGGCGGAGTTACGGCCGCGGCGCAGCAGCTGGCTGAGCAGCATGGTGCTGAGTTTGGACTGTTGAAGCTTGGAAGCGGTGCGGGCCATGGATTGGCTGTGTTTGGACAACGAAGTAATCATGCCCCCGGGGCTGCAGGGGTTGGATGAATGCCGGCTTAGGGTTGGCTGAGAGTTTCCTAAGCGAGAGGCATTCGAATCTGTGCTTAGCTGGCGCGACGAGAGTGACAAGAGGTTCAGGTCGTTTGCCTTGATCCGCAGACTGCAATCCACCACGCTGCTGGCCGTACTGGCTGGCTACGCACTATTACTGGTGGCTAATAGTCATCTGGCTGACCTGCAACGCCATCAGATCCATCAGCAGTTGCTAGGTCAGCTTCAAAACCAGTGGCTGCTAGAGCCGCCCAGCAGTTGTCAAAGCACATCCTTGGGTCCCTGGTTGCAGATTGTTTGCCCCGCTGCTGGGGCCCGGCCCGCCGATGTTGCTGGCGATGTTTGGATGAGCAGTCGGGTGTCTATGCCCTTGGCCAGTGGATACTCTGTGCAGGTGTTGGTGTGCCAGAACTTCACCCAGTCGCTGCGTCAAGAGCATTTGTCGCAGCAGCTGTTGATTGTGGTTGCAGGCATCTCCAGCCTGTTCACCAGCCTGTTGTTAAGACCAGCATTGCATTTTGGCCTGGTTAAACCGCTGCGCAGGCTGGGCCAGCAGCTGGACGCCAGCCAGGGTAATCCAGCTTCTGTGGTGCAGCTGGCCGTAGCCGAACAGCCAGTTGAGCTGCGGATGATTGCCAGATCATTCAACCGCCTGGGGCAAAGGCTGATGGCCTCCTGGAGTCACCAGAAAACCTTCGTGGATGGACTGGCCCATGAGCTGCGCACGCCGATCACCCTGATCAGTGGCCATACCCAGAGGCTGCTGCGCCAACCCCTGGATCCTCAGCTGCTGCGTAGTGCCCAGCAAATTGATGCGGAAACCAGGGCCATGGCGGCGATGGTGTCCGCCCTGCTGGAGTTGGCCCGCCAAGATGCTGGCAGGATGAGCCTGCAGCTAGAGACCCTGGATCCTCAATTGCAATTGCTGCAGTGTTATGAGCGCTTTCAGCCCAGCAGCGCCGGTCGGCTGCGGCTGATGCCTTTGGAGGATTCAGAGTTACCTGCGCTCACGGCGGATGCCGAACGGCTACAGCAGTGCCTGGCGGCACTCGTGGACAATGCCCTGCGATATTCACCAATATCTAGCGAGGTTCAACTCGGCATAACCTCTGAAAGTGGTGATGTTATCTTACATGTATGCGACAGAGGGCCGGGGGTGCCGGATGGCGAAAAGTTGTCAATTTTTGGGCGATTAGTGCGCGGTAGCTCGGCGAAAGGGGTGCGCGGCAGCGGCATCGGCCTGGCTCTTGTAGCCCTATTGATGAAGGCAATGGGTGGAACAGTAGACGTGGTAGATGTACCTGGCGGCGGGGCGGATTTTCGCCTGCATCTGCCGATCAGCTCTTGATCGATCCCTCTTTGGCCATGAAGCCCACCCCTCGAACCGTCTGGATCAAGGTAGGTAGACCTGGTACTTCGAGCTTGCGCCTGAGGTAACCCACATAAACATCCAGCAGGTTGTCGTCACCAATAAAGGTGTCGCCCCAAACCTCCCGCAGGATCTGCTGGCGGGCAAGCACCTTGCCTGAATTTTTAACCAAATAGTGGAGCAGCTCAAATTCCCGCAGGGAAAGTTTTATCATTACATCGGCACGGCTCACCTCGTGGCTGGCTGGGTTTATCTCCAGGTCCGCCAACCTGAGCAGCTCTGGATTGTCCTTAATTGCCAACTCGCTGCGGCGCAGGCGAGCCCTGACCCGGGCCAGCAGTTCATCCAAGGAAAATGGCTTGGTGAGATAGTCGTCCGCACCGGAATCCAGCGCTGCCACCCGGTCGCACACCTCGTCGCGGGCGGTGAGCATCAGCACTGGGGTGGCGACATCGCCCTGGCGAAGCCGGCGGCACACCTCTAGGCCGCTGAAATCCGGCAGGCCCCAATCCAGCAGCACCAGATCCCAGCAGTGGCTGCGCAATAGGCCCAAAGCCTGCTGGCCGTTGGCGGCCTCTTGGCAGACATAGCCCTCCAACTCCAGCTCCTGGCGCAAAAAGAGGCGCAGCTCGGAGTCGTCGTCCACGATCAGCAAGCGGCTTGCGCCAGCTGGCTGCTCAGATTCCGACTTGGAGACGCCTGAGGGAAAGAGGGGTGCTGGCTTGGTCTGCATCATTCAAAAATCAGATGTAATAGCAATGGCAGTTGACTTGAGGCGCCGAACTTGAAGTATTGAACCCGAATGGAAAAACATAAGATGGGCAACTGCCAGATCTTGCTCCGCGACAATTAATAAACCACAAGCAACAATTTAGCAACATAGAAGGCAATCCGCCGAGCCTGGCTTAATCGGCTGGACTTATTGAGCTGGACTTAATCAGCGGTACTCGATCAACCTCTCCGGTCGGGGAGAGTCAAATCAGGACTGACAGGCAACATAGCTTAAGTCAAAAATAGGATATTTAATGGGGGTATTTGGGTATTGGGTTTGACTGGGCAAGGCGAGTTGATTCAAAAGTGCTGCATACGAGATGGATTATAGCCACACCTTAGGCTCTGGTGGGCAAGGTGGATCAAACTAGGGCGCTGGGGCCAGAGGACCCACTAGAAGCACTCCCTGGAGCCACTCCCTGAAGCCAGTACCTGGCTGCCTGGGACCCTTGCTGGATCCTTGTCGCTGCCTGGGGGATGCCTGAACCGAAACTTTGGGCCAAGCAAACGGTTCCAGCGAAGGGAAGCTGTAGATAGCGCCATGGTGGCCAGGGGGATCTATTAAGTCCTGGTCACAATCGCTGCCGCCCTCGACTGCTGAAATTCCCCCTACCACAAAAACCCAGCTTAAGGGGGGGGTAATAGAGGTTCCCGGCCTATTTGGGCAGGCTGTCAAAGGTATCAAGCGATACTTGCTTTGGGTGCGGCGCATTGAATCGTTCCCGCTGCTACCAGCCTGGAGCTATTACATCGATATCAAGCAATGGCTGCCCCCTGGGGTATGCCAGCGCTGATCGGAGCATGCAACCAGCCTCTGTAGGCGGTTTTCCAGAGTCTGCCTAGCTGTGGGAGCAAGCTGGATGTGGGATTGGCCTGGATATCTGTTGAACTGGGGGGGCCTGGCTCACCGGGAACCCTTGTTATCCAGTCTTTTCCCCAGAACACCGCCCAGCCTGGCTGGCCGCATGGCCCGCTGGGGGGTGGCGATCGTGGTGTTGTACGGCCTGATCGCTCTGCTCACGCCCCTGTTGGTGGCGGCGGGGCTGCTGCCCGATCCGGCGCTGGGCCTGCAAAATCCCATCTACAGCCCCCCTTCCCTGGCCCACTGGTGCGGCACCGATCGGCTCGGGCGGGATGTCTGCGTGCGCACCCTGGCCGGCAGTGGGGTGGCCCTGCAGGTGGTGGTGGTGGCCCTGGTGATCGCCCTGCTGATCGGCGTGCCCCTCGGCATGCTCAGCGGCTATTTGGGGGGCTGGCTGGATCGCGGCCTGGTGCTGCTGATGGACACCCTCTACACCCTGCCGGTGCTGCTGCTGTCGGTGGTGCTGGCCTTTTTGCTCGGCCGAGGCCTGCCCAATGCCGCCGCCGCCCTTTGTGTGGTCTACGTGCCCCAATACTTTCGCGTCGTCCGCAACCAGACGGCCCAGGTGAAGTCTGAGTTGTACATAGAAGCGGCCCGCTCGCTTGGGGCCGGGCCCCTGTGGATTCTGCGGCGCTATCTGCTGCGCAATGTGATCACCTCTGTGCCGGTGCTGCTCACCCTGAATGCAGCCGATGCGGTGCTGGTGCTGGGCGGGCTGGGTTTCCTGGGCCTGGGGCTGCCGGAGACTGTTCCCGAGTGGGGCGGCGATCTACAGCAGGCCCTCACCGCCGTGCCCACGGGCATTTGGTGGACTGCCCTCTACCCGGGCCTGGCCATGTTCATTCTGGTGCTGGGTCTCTCCTGCCTCGGGGAGGGACTGGAAAGCTGGCTGAGTGGCTCTGGCCAAGGGCAACACAGCGACGCCTAGGGGATCCACAATGGCGATCCGACGCGGATTCGCCGTGCCCCTGTGGTTGGACATCCTCTTGTTGGTGGCGGCCGTGGTTCTCTGGGCCACCGGCCTGGCCAATGGCGACGATGTCTGGAGCCTGTTTCAGCAGTTGCTGGGCGTGATCGCCCTGCTGGTGGTGCTCCTCGGCGGTCGCCTGCTCGTTTTGGAGCTGGCCGGCCTGGCCCTGGCCATCTGGCTTCCTGGCGCCAACAGCCGCCGTTTGCTGAGCACCAGCTATCGCTCCCCGGAGGCCGGCCAGCTCAACAGCGCAGCCGCAGAGACCGGGGCAAAGCCTCGCTGATCTCCCCCTCCGCAGTCAGCTCCGGATAGGGCCTGGCCTGCTGGCGGCACCAGGCAGCCACCTCGGGGTAGGCCCACTCAAACAGCAGCGACTGATATTGCCCCGGGGCCAGGCCCTGGCCGCGCTCGGGCACCTTGCCGGCCCGCTGGCGCTGCCTCAGGGCTTCGAACAGCAGGGTGGCGGCTGCCACACTCACGTTCAGCGACTGCACCATGCCCCGCATCGGGATCCGGATCGCCTGGTCCACCATCGCCGCGGTATCCGGGCTGAGGCCCCACTTCTCAGCCCCGAGCACAAAGGCTGTGGGGCCGGTGTAATCGCCATCGCGGTAGTCGATCGCATCCGCCGCCAGATTGGTGCCATAAAGCTTGTAGCCCCTGGCCTTGAGCATTTGCACCGCCTCCAGGCTGGTGCCATGGCGGTGCAGCTTCACCCATTTCTGACTGCCCTGGGCCGTGCTGTTGAAGGTGGGTTGGCGTCCCGCCAGACTGACCAGATGGGCATCCACCAACCCCACCGCATCGGCGCTGCGCAGGATCGCCGAGAGGTTATGGGGCTTGTCCACCTGCTCCAGCATCAGGGTGAGATCACCCATGCGGCAATCGAGCACGGCCTTGAGTCGCTCGAAGCGTCGGGGCAGTAAGGGCATCGAAAACGCAGGAATGGCCCCATCCAGCTTCGACCAACGGGTGTATGCCGCCGTGGCCCTGATTCCCCATGGCCAGCTGGCCACCTACGGCCAGATCGCCGCCCTGATCGGCGCCCCGGGCTGCGCGCGCCAGGTGGGTTGGGCTTTGAGGCGGCTGCAACTGCCCTCCCCCCTGCCCTGGCATCGGGTGGTGAATGCCAAGGGCCAGGTGAGCATGGGCATCAACCGGGAGGGCAGCGACTGGATCCAGCGGCAACGGCTGATCGCCGAGGGCATTCCCGTGAGCTGGGATGGCAAGTTGCCGCTGCGGCGCTATCTGTGGAGCCCGCCGCCGCTTCCCCTTGCTTGAGTCTGCGCCGATTGGGCTGGCACCGCGCCAGGTGGCTTGGCAGGTGCTGCAGGCGGTGGCCAGTGGCGCCTACGCCGATGCCGCCCTGGAGCGGGAGCTGCAGCGCCAACAACTGGCCACCGCCGATCGAGCCCTGGCCACCGAATTGGCCTATGGCACCATTCGCCAGCGCCGGCTGCTCGATGGCTGGCTCGATGCCCTGGGAAAACTGCCGGCCCAGCGCCAGCCCCCCCGCCTGCGCTGGTTGCTGCACCTGGGGCTCTATCAGCTGTTGTTCAGCGATCGGGTGCCGGCATCGGCGGCCGTGAGCACCACGGTGGAACTGGCAAAAAGCGGTGGCCTGGCCCGCCTGGCGCCGGTGGCCAACGCCCTGCTGCGCTCGGCCCTGCGAAGGCGCCAGGGCAGCGAAACCAGCCAGGCCCCTGAACCCAGCGCCAGCTCTGCGGCCAGCCGAGCCACTGAACCCTGGCAGGGGTTAGAGCTGCCGGCCGATGCCGCCCAGTGTCTGGCCCTGCGGCGCTCCCTGCCCGACTGGCTGGCGGCGCTGCTGTTGCAATGGCTGCCCGTGGAGGCGGCCGAGGCCTTTGCCCTGGCCAGCAACCTCCCCTATTCCGTGGATTTACGCGTCAACCCGCTGCGGGCCTCCAGCGAGCAACTGCTGGCGGATTTGCGGGCCGCTGGCCTGACAGTGGAACCGCTGCCGGGCCTACCCCTGGGCCTGGGTTTGCAGGGACGCCGCGGCGATCTGCGCCTGTTGCCGGGGTTTGCGGAAGGTCAATGGTGCGTGCAGGATCGAGCCGCCCAGCGCATCGCCAGCCTGCTGGCACCCCAGAGCGGCCAGCGGGTGCTGGATGCCTGCGCCGCACCGGGGGGCAAGAGCACCCACCTGGCCGAACTGATGGGGGATCAAGGGGAGATTTGGGCGGTGGATCGCTCGTCGGCAAGGTTGGAGCGGCTGCGGCGCAACGCCGAACGCCTGGGGCTGAACTGCATCCGCACCCTGGCGGTCGACGCCCTGGTGCTGGCCAGCGAAAAGCCCGCCTGGATCGGCTATTTCGACAGGATTTTGCTGGATGCCCCCTGCTCCGGTCTCGGCACCCTGGCCCGCCATGCCGACGCCCGCTGGCGAATCAATCCGGAGGCCATCGAGGCACTGGTGAAGCTGCAACGCAGCCTGTTGGAGGCACTACTGCCCCTGCTAAAACCCGGTGGGCGGCTGGTCTATGCCACCTGCACCGTGCATCCAGCCGAAAATTGCGATCAGGTGTTGGCCCTGCTGGCGGACTATCCGGCCCTGTCCCTGCTGGAAAGCTGGCAGGTGTGGCCGGGCGCCACTACGACTGGGGGCGCGGCTGACGCCAATGCTGAGGGAGCGGCTGGCCAAGCCGGCGATGGCTTTTATGCAGCTCTGCTGCAGGGCTGATCAAATCAGCTGCAGGGGGGCGCTATTTGACCGGCTGGTGGTTTGTCCAATCGGCCCGCTGAAGCCGCCGCAGCCCGCTCAGGGGGGGCTGGGGGCAGCCAGCGGCATCGGCGGCGGTGCCGTTGGCGGAGCTGGAGCCGCGGGCGGGCTGGGGGGCAAAGCTGGCGCGGGGTTGGCGCTGGGGCCGGGGCTGGCATTGGGATTGGCATTGGTATTGGCCGCTGGGGCCTGCTCGGCTGGGCCGTTGCCGCGGCTGGAGGGCTGATTGTCTGAACTTGGGCCAGCAGCTGGCTCTGGGCTGGCCTCGGGCGAGGGCCACCAGCGGGGCCCGGCATCGTTGGCGCCGCGGCCGGCCGCCGGCTTGGCATCGCGCTGGAAGCTGCCGGTGAGCTCTGGCTTGGGCGGGAATTGCCGCACCGGCATGCCCTTCACAATTGGCGCCATGAACGCCCGCCAGGCATAGGTGGCCAGCACGCTGGTGGTGCCGGTTTCACGGCTGTTGTCGTAGCCCAGCCACACACCGGCGGTGAGCTGGGGAATCGAACCGATGAACCACAGGTCGCGGCCCCCCTCGGAGGTGCCGGTCTTTCCGGCCACCGGCCGATCGTCGAGGCTGGCGCCGGCTCCAGTTCCCGCCGCCACCGCCTGCCGCAGCATCCAGAGCATGGCGTCGGCAATATCGCTGGCTACGGCGGGGTGGCCGCGATCGCCATTCAAACGCCGGCTCCAGAGCAGCTGACCTTCCGGGCCGAGGATTTCTTCAAAAGGGGTGGGTTTTATGTAAATACCGCGGTTATTGATCGCCGCATAGGCGGCGGTCATATCGAGCACAGTCTGCTCATAGGCCCCCAGGGCCAGGGGATAGAAGCGGCCCATGGGGCGGGTGATGCCCAGGCTTTTAGCGGTGGCGATCACCTTGTCGAAACCCAGCTGCTGCAGCAACTGCACCGCCACGGTGTTAAGCGAGTTTTGCAGCGCCCTCACCATTGTAACCGCACCGAAGTAGCGATTGCCAAAATTGCGCGGGCAGTAGCCCCCAAAGCAACGGGCAGAATCCACGATGATGCGCTCAGGTCGCATGCCCTCCTGCAGGGCGGTTAGATATACGAATAATTTGAATGTAGAGCCAGGAGAGCGCAGGGCTTGGGCAGCCCTATTGAATTGACTGGTCTGAAAATCCTTGCCTCCCACCATCACCCTTACCAGGCCAGTGCCCGGCTCCATCGCCACCAGAGCCCCTTCCATCTGGCCGGTGGCATAGGTTTTTATTGCTGTTTGAGCCTGCTCCTGCCAGGCCAGATTAACGCTGCTGCGCACAGTAATGCCGCCCACTTCCAATTGCTCTGGAGTGAGCAGTTTCGGCAGTTCCTGTTGCACCCAACTGCTGAAGTAGGGAGCGCGACTTTCCCAATACTTCGGTTCAGCCGGTTTAAGGGCTAGGGGCGTTGCGTCAGCCTGTTCTTTTTCGGCTGGGGAGATGAAGCCGGCCTCCTCCATGCGGCGCAAGACGATGGCCCTTCGTTGCTGAGCCAGATCTGGATTCACCAGGGGCGAATACACCGATGGAGCCGGCGGCAGGCCGGCGATCAGGGCCGTCTCCGCTAGATTTAGTTGATCGGGGGTTTTCGAGAAGTAAATCCAGGCGGCATCGGATACGCCATAGGCACCCGAACCGAGATACACAACATTGAGGTACTCAGTGAGGATCTGCCGCTTGCTGAGCTGGCGCTCCAACTTGCCCGCCAAGGCGGCTTCTTTGAGTTTGCGCAGGATGGTGCGGTCCTGGCTTAGGAATACGGTGCGAGCCAGCTGTTGGGTGATCGTGCTGGCGCCTTCCTCAACCGAGCCCTGGCGGAGATTGCTCAGCAGGGCTCTCAAAATGCCAGTTACATCGATGCCGTCGTGTTGGTAAAAACGGCGATCTTCCGCGGCTATAAAGGCCTTGGCCACCAGCTCCGGCAGCCGGCCGCCGCTCAACTTGTCGCGGCTGGCCGGACCAATCGTCTGCACCACCTGGCCATCGGCCGAGAGGATCGTCAGGGTGCCAGGCCGGTTGAAGCTGCTGATCCGGCGGGAGTCTGGTAACAGGCTGTCGATAGACGCCACCAGGCCAGCCTGGGCGAAGGCCACACCGCTGCCAATGGCAAGGGCGAGCAGGCCGCTGCGCAGCAGGTGGCGACTACCCCTTCGGCTCACATCACGCCACCAGCCCGCTATGGCCCATGGCTAGTCCGCTATGGCCTATGGCCAGGGCAGTCACCAACATCCCCAGCACCAAAAAGGGCTGGGCACTGGCCTGGTACTTCACATCAAAGGCCACCGGATCGCGCAGTAACCAGATGTCCTGGAAGGTGATCTGGGGCACGATCAATAACACCAACAACACCGCCGCAAAATTTTGGCCGATGGCGATCAGCACGGCCACCATGGCCAGCTGGAATAAATCGATCATTGCCGCACTGATCCAGCTGGCCCGGGTGATGCCGAACACCACCGGCAGCGATTGCAGCCCCAGGGCTCGATCCCCCTCCACACTCTTGAAATCGTTAACCACGGCGATACCAAGGCCCGCCAGGGAATAGGCAAGGGTCAGCAGGGCAGTGGTCCAGGTGAGTTGTCCAAACAAAGCCTGGCCAGCCCACCAGGGCAGGGCGATATAGCTGGCGCCGAGGGCGTAGTTGCCCAGCCAGCCGTTTTGCTTGAGCTTGAGCGGCGGCGCCGAATAGATGAAGCTCACAAACGAGCCCCCTAAGGCCAGCAACAACAGCACCGGCGTGGCGTGGCCGGCCCAGAGGTCGAGGCCATAGGACACTCCCAGACCCGCCAGCAGCAGCACCCACACCTGCAGCTTCACCTGCCAGAGGGGAATGGCACCGGAGGGAATCGGCCGATAGGGCTCGTTGATCGCGTCGATGTCGCGGTCGTAGTAGTCGTTGATGGTTTGGGTGTAGCCGGCCAGCAGCGGGCCACTCATCAACATGCAGGCGATCGAGGCGCCCACCTCGGCAGGGCGCCAGTGGAAGTTGCCGGAGGCGGCGGCTCCGCAGAGCACCCCCCAGATCAGCGGGATCCAGGTGACCGGCTTCATCAGCTGCAGCCGGATCTTCCAGATGTTGGTGGTGCCGCTGGCACCCTTCATTCCCAGCAACTGCCGGGCGGCTCCGCCCGAGCTGGCTTCGCGATTTGGACTAGGGCTCAAGGGGGCCTCAGGCGAGGGCGATTTCGTCGTCGAAGAACCAGGCGGTTTGATTGCCGCTCAGCTGCACGACTACACCGATTCCCTTGCCATCAACAGTACGAAAACCCTTGACCACGCCAGAGGCATCGGCCTTGAGCAGCTCGACGAGCTCGGCGGGAATGCGGTCGCGCACCCGAATGATCCGCACCTTCGAACCGATCTGAACGGCCTCTGAAGTGGCAGCCTGGGACATGGTCGGCGCGACCCGAAAAAGTGGCGCAACCCTAACAGCGCCCAGCCTGGTGGCCGCCCGGCGATGGCGCCCTCAGCCCCTAGCCCTCAGCCGGCGCCCGTCACCCTCAGCCCCACAGCCCCTCGCCCCCAGCCGATTGCCATGGTTGCCAAACGAATCATTCCCTGCCTTGACGTGGCCGATGGTCGGGTGGTGAAGGGGGTGAACTTCGTGGGCCTGCGCGATGCCGGTGACCCGGTGGAGCTGGCCTGTCTCTACAGCGCCTCCGGAGCGGACGAGCTGGTGTTTCTGGACATCGCCGCCAGCCACCAGGGCCGCGCCACGCTGGTGGATCTGGTGAGGCGCACCGCCGAGGCGGTGACGATTCCGTTCACGGTGGGCGGCGGCATCAGCAGCGTGGAGGGGATCACCGAGCTGTTGCGGGCCGGCGCCGACAAGATCAGCCTCAACTCCGCCGCCGTGCGCGATCCCCAGTTGGTGAGCCGTGGCGCCGAGCGCTTCGGCTGTCAATGCATCGTGGTGGCCATCGACGCCCGGCGCCGCATAAGCGACGCAAAAGGGCCAGATGCAAATTGGCCAGATGCAAATGTGCCAGATGCAAAAGAATTCGATCCAAAGGGGGCAGAGGCAAAGGGGGCGGGCTGGGATGTCTATGTGAAGGGGGGCCGCGAGAACACCGGCCTGGACGCGGTGGCCTGGGCCCAACAGGTGGTGGCGCTGGGCGCCGGCGAAATCCTGCTCACCTCGATGGATGGCGATGGCACCCAGGCGGGCTACGACCTGGCCCTGACCCGGGCGGTTGCCGAGGCCGTGGATGTGCCGGTGATCGCCTCCGGTGGCGCCGGTTGCATCGACCACATCGCCGAGGCCCTGGCGCCTGGCCCCGAGGGCGGCAGCGCCTCGGCGGCCCTGCTGGCCTCCCTGCTGCACGACCGGGTGCTGACCGTGGAGCAGATCAAAACCGACCTGCTGGGGCGCGGCCTAAACCTGCGACCCCTGGAAATCATGAAGAAATCACAGCCTCTGTAAAGCACCGTTACATTGTTCTCATCAACGGGATCTGGCCGCCGGTAGCGGCGCTCCTCTTCACTTTGTTTCCGCTCTCCGCACGGTTTAATCGCTCCGTGTCTGTGCTCTCCGCCCTCTCCTCTCCCCTGGCAACGATCATCGCCCTGGCGATGGTGTCAGCCGTAGTGGCCCTCGTGGCCTGGGCTCTGCAGCTGATGCAGGCCGCCACCGATCGTCGCGAATTTTCGCTGATGCTGGCGGGCTGCATGGTCTGTTCCGCCGCCGTTGGTCTGGCGACGGTGATGGTGATCACCCTCACCAGTCCGGATCGGCTCACCGGTCGGGCGATGCTGGTGCCACCCAACGCCGGCGTCAGTTTGGATTCGATTGTTTTGCCCTGGGATGGGCAGCTCTAAGCCCGGCGATCCAGCCTCCGTACAGCAGCTGTTTGAGGCCATCGCCCCCCGTTACGACCTGCTTAACGACCTGCTCAGCCTGGGCTTGCACCGCATCTGGAAGCGGGAGGCGATTCTCTGGCTGAAGCCGCAGCCCGGCCAAAAGCTGTTGGATCTCTGTTGTGGCACCGGCGATCTGGCCCTGCTGCTGGCCCAGAAGGTGAGGCCCGGCGGCCATGTTTTGGGCATGGATGTGGCGGCGGCCCCCCTGCGCCTGGCCCTGCAGCGCTCGGTGCGGCAGCCCTGGTTGCCCCTGGGCTGGCAGCGGGGCGACGCTCTGGCCACCGGCCTGGCCGAGGCCAGCTTCGATGGCGCTGTGATCGCCTACGGCCTGCGCAACCTCAGCGATGCCGCCGCCGGCCTGGCGGAGCTGCATCGGCTGTTGCGACCCGGAGCCAGGGCCGCCGTACTCGATTTCAATCGGCCGCCTGCCGCCAGTAAAACCGCTTTTTTGCAGCGGCAATACCTGCGCCGGCTGGTGGTGCCCACCGCCCGGCTATTTGGCCTGCCCGACCAATACGCCTATTTGGAGCAGAGCCTGTTGCGCTTCCCCAGCGGGCCTGAACAGGAGCGGCTGGCGGCCGCCGCCGGCTTTAGCCACGCCCGCCACCGGCTGCTGGCGGCGGGCCAGATGGCCATCTTGCAGCTGGTGGCCTGAGCGCCCTGAGCCCATCGCCGCCCACAATGGCCTGCAGCACCGGCCGCAGCGGTCGGCTTACGCGCCCAGGCTCCATGCACTTCCAGGACATCATCCAGACCCTGAACCGTTTCTGGGCTGAGCGGGGCTGTCTGATCCTGCAGCCCTACGACACCGAGAAGGGGGCCGGCACGATGAGCCCCCACACGGTGCTGCGGGCCATCGGTCCGGAGCCATGGGCGGTGGCCTACCCGGAGCCCTGCCGGCGGCCCACCGATGGCCGCTACGGCGACAACCCCAACCGAGCCCAGCACTATTTTCAATATCAGGTGCTGATCAAGCCCTCCCCCGATGCCATCCAGGAGACCTACCTGGCTTCGCTGGCGGCCCTCGGCATCCGGGCCGCCGACCACGACATCCGCTTCGTGGAGGACAACTGGGAATCCCCAACCCTCGGCGCCTGGGGGGTGGGTTGGGAGGTGTGGCTCGATGGCATGGAGGTGACCCAGTTCACCTATTTCCAGCAGTGCGGCGGCCTCGATTGCCGGCCGGTTTCGATCGAGATCACCTATGGCCTGGAGCGGCTGGCCATGTACCTCCAAGACGTGGAGAGCATCTGGGATCTGGCCTGGGATGGCAATCGCACCTATGGCGATATCTGGCTGCCCTTCGAGAAGGGCCAGTGCACCTACAACTTCGAGGCCAGCAATCCAGAACGCCTGCACCAGCTGTTCGCTATCTATGAGGCGGAAGCCACCGATCTGGTGGCCCGCCGCCTGCCGGCGCCGGCCCTCGATTACGTGCTCAAGTGCAGCCACACCTTCAACCTGCTGGAGGCCCGGGGGGTGATTTCGGTGACCGAGCGCACCGCCAGCATCGGCCGCATCCGGGCCCTGGCCCGGCAGGTGGCCGAGGCCTGGCTGGCGGAACGGCAAGCCCTGGGCTTCCCGTTGCTGGCGGAACCCCAACGGGCCGCCTGGGCAGCCGCCCATCCCGAGCTGGCGATCGCAGGGAAATAGGGCGCCAGGTGCAAAACCACTAGGGGCATAACCAGTGGCGACATAGCTCGGTGCAAGCCATCGGCTCAGCCCAAGCCAGTGGCAATCCTGCAGACACCTGTCTGGGGGTGTGGCGATGCCATCGCGTTGGCGCGAATTGTTGCTAACCCTGCTGATCGTGGCTCTGCTGGCGGGCCGGATTCTGCCGGCCGCCCTGGGAACACCCCAACCCGCCGCGGGCGATCCGGTGCGCTGGCTGCAGGAGGCCACGCCGGTGGTGCCCGTGCGCCTGCGGGGCAGCCTGCTCAGTGATCCCACCCCCTATGGCAGCCCGGGAGCAGCCGGCCAGGGCCAGGGCTGCCGGGTGCTGATGGAGCTGCCGGTGGGTCGCACGGAGCTGA
>CANHSW010000022.1 GCA_947463165.1 Cyanobacteriota bacterium | reverse complement strand
TATGGCACTCCGAAGGATGCCTATGAGGCTATTCGTGGCATGCTCGCCACCCTTGATGATCCCTACACCCGCTTCCTGGATCCGCGGGAATTCAAGGAGATGCAGATTGACACCTCCGGTGAACTATCCGGGGTTGGCATTCAACTGAGTATCGACAAGCAGACCAAAGATCTCGTGGTGGTCAGCCCCCTCGATGGCTCGCCAGCCTCGCGGGCGGGTGTGATGCCTAAAGACATAATCATCGCCATCGACTCCCAGCCCACCAAGGGCATGAGCACAGAAGAAGCGGTGAAATTGATTCGTGGTCAGGCGGGAACAAGCGTAAACTTAACCCTGAAGCGCAATGGTCAATCCATCGAGGTAAAGCTCACCCGCGAACGGATCGAGTTGCACGCGGTGGAGCACAAGCTGAACGCCTCGCCCAACGGCGCCAAGGTGGGTTATATCCGCCTTAAGCAATTCACCGCCACCGCCACCAAGGACATGCGCCTGGCGCTCCAAGATCTGGAGGCCAAGGGTGCCCAGGGCTATGTGCTGGACCTGCGCAGCAATCCAGGTGGCCTGCTGATGGCCAGTGTGGAGATAGCGCGTCAGTGGCTGAATGAAGGCACAATTGTTTCCACCAAAACCCGCGATGGCATCCAGGATGTCAAGCGCGCCAATGGCCATGCCCTCACCGCCAAGCCCCTGGTGGTGCTGGTGAACGAGGGCTCGGCCAGTGCCAGTGAGATTCTCTCCGGAGCTCTGCAGGACAACAGCCGGGCGGTGTTGGTGGGTCAAAAGACCTTTGGCAAGGGTCTGGTGCAGTCGGTGCGGGGGCTGTCGGATGGTTCCGGCATGACCGTAACGATCGCTAAATACCTAACCCCCAGAGGGCGCGACATCCACAAGCACGGCATCGACCCAGATGTGTCCGTGAAGATGAGCGAGCAGGAGGCCCAGCAGCTAAAGCGGGAAGATCTCGGCACCCGCAAGGACAGCCAATACCGGGTGGCAGAAACCACCCTGCTCAAGCAATTGCAAACCGCCAATAGCCTGCAAAATACCTATAGTCCCACCAGCGCCAATCTCCCCGCAGCTCTCCCTTCCACCACTCGATCCCTGGAGACAGCCCCCTAACCAGCTGCTTCCTTAGGTAGGCCTGCCTCGCTTCCGGGTCGGGCCGCATTCGCGCCTGGCCAGGCGGTGCTGCTTACAGGCATGGGCCCAGAAGTGGCCAGCCTCAGGTCATGCCGGAGGCTGGGTTTCCAGCTTCGTCGGCTTGAGCGGCACAACCCCCTAAGGTCGCGCCATGACTTATCCCACCACCTCCCGCAAGCGCTTTGAGCAAGGCTTCGAGCGCTGGCTCTGGCGTGTACGCCTGATCGCGATCGTGCCCGTGGTGATGAGCTTGGTCAGCACGGCCGCCTCCTTCGTGCTGGGCACCGGGGAAATCTTCAAGGCCCTCTACAAGATTTTCAGCGGCCAGATCGAACCAAAGGGAGAGGCCAAGCTGTTGGCTGAATTGGTCTCCGGGGTGGATCTCTACCTGATCGGCATCGCCCTGCTGATCTTTGGCTACGGCGTTTATGAACTGCTGATCTCCGACATCGAAGCGGCCCGAGGACGCGATCAGAACAGCAGCGGTTTGTTGGACATCCGCAGCCTCGATGGTCTCAAGGAGAAGCTGGTCAAGGTGATCATCGTCGCCCTGATCGTGGCGGCTTTCAAGGCGATGCTGAGCTTCCAGATCAAGGACGGCTCCTCCCTGGCCTATTTCTGCGTGAGCGTGCTGCTGCTGGCGATCAGCGGTTTCCTGGTGACCGGAGGCATCCCTGGCTCCCGGGGGCCAAAATGACGACCAGGGTCAGCGAGTTGATGCACTGATGGGTCATGGATCAAACAAAAGCGACCCAGTTGGCCGCGGTCCCTTTGGTAGCGATCCAGTTGGCAGCGATCCAGTTGGCAGCGATCCAGTTGGCAGCGATCAAGCTGGCAGCGATCAACTGGGTCGCAACTTTTCTGGCAGCGATCAAGCTGAGCAAGCGTCAGCGGTTGGCTCGATCTGGCAGCTAAAACCCTGGTGGTGCCAACCCTGGAGCATCCTGCTCACCGGTGCGACGATGATTTTGGCCAGCTGGCTGTTGTTGCACCGACTGTGGATTACGGCGCCGCTGAGCTGCGCCGTGCTGCTGTGGTGGTGGCTATTCCTGCTGGTGGTGCCCGCCAGCTATAGCCAGCAATTGGAGGCAGAACGGCCAATGAGCTAGGTGCCATACAGCTAAGTGGGCTGAAGCTGAGCAGCCAAGCAAATTAGTGAGCCGGAACTAAGAGAACTAGAGATTAGTGAGCTGGAGCCGAGAACATTTTCCAGCATATTTCTTCCCCAGCTTGGTTGCCCAGCTCGCCAGCTCTGGTCGCTATCTCTACTGCCCAGGTCTGGGCAGATTCAGGAAGTTGGCTGCATCAGGCCGCCACCGGGACTGGAGTCGTCGTCGTCATTGTTTTCCTTGCCTGCCTGGTTGAGGGCATAGATGGCCAGGGCCAGCAGGCTCACCAGGGCGGAGACCAGCCCCGGCACATCGAGGCCGGAATCCAACACGATCAGCTCACCCATGCTGGGACTGTTGCGAAGTTGGAACCATTGTAACGAACGATTGCGCCCTTGATGAGAGCCGCTGGGCTTTGGGCCTGGCTGACTGGGTCTGCCCGTGGTGAAATGCTGGCAATGCAGGGCTCTAGGCAAGCCCCATTGAGGACATGCATGCCCTGCTTGCCCGTCTCATGGGGCCTGTCGCACCCTGGCTGACACCTGGGCCTCCGGGTCCACCCCCGCAAAGGTTGGCGGCAGCCATACCCTCACCACCATCAGCACCGCCATAGTGATCAGGAATAGGCATACGGCCAGAATCTGCCGCCAGTCCGTTTCCAGAACACCCTTAACGATTACCTCCCGCAGCACCGAAACGATGGCGATCTCCACTGACACACCGATTGATACCCGCTGTTCCTGGAGATAGATGATCAGCAACCTGAACAGCTCCACCAGGATCAAAATAAACAGAATATCAGCGGTGACCTCGTGAAAGCGGGGGGTGGTGAATAGCGTCTGGAAAATAGATCGCAATTGCAAAACCATCACACAGAAAAGGCCCAGGCAAAGGGAAACCGCGATCAGATCCTGAATCGCTTCGAGAGACTGGACGATTTGCACCCGCCTGAATTGCTGATGCCAGGGTATCGATGCCGGCTGAATATTGCGTGGCTGAACATTGTTATATGGCTCTGCATTATTATGGGGGTGGGCGCTGTTTTGGGGCTCGGTGCTGTTATGGGGCTCGGTGTTGTTATGGGGATGAGCGCTATTTTGCTGTGGGGCATTTTTATGGGGCTGGGCGGCGTTCTCCCCCTGGGGGATGTGCTGTCCTGGGAGGGGGTTCTGGTCCTGGGAAGCGCTATGCACTGGAGCAGGATTTTGCAGCTGATCAGTGGTGGTGATGGTGTGATTCATGGTATGCGTATCTCCATGGTTTGAATAGATAAGGGAGGTGAAGCTGTGCGTGGCGGCAATAGGTCCATCTCGCCGGCCTTAGCCGCCAGTAGCCAGTAGGCCCAGCCTGCGGAACCTGGTCAGAGCCTTTGTGACGGGCACCCCTGTAATGCCGTTGATGTCGTCAAGATTGCTGTGGTTGAGGTTGATTTTGACCAGCGAGAGGCTGGCGCCTGCGCTGCCGACTCGTCCGAAACGACGGTTAGCAATGGCCGATTGGCATGGGGGGAATCAAATGGCGATCAGGTACTGAAAGACTAATGATCCGATCGGGAGTGTGGCTGGATTCTCGCCTCAGGATTGCCAATCGGCCTGATAAGTTGACTTGATCGGAATCGAGGCTGGCAATCACCGTGGCGGAGTGCCTAGCGCCAAGGCTGTTAATGGGCGCTATGGCCCGGGGGGAGCGGCTGGGGAGTGGGCTGCGGATACTGCCAGCTGATGGCCCCCTTTGGGGTCAGGCTCGCCCCAGCGCTGCCCGCATCGGTGTAACCCCGTGCTCCAATTACGCCCTGAGTGCCCCTAGTGGGCGTTAAGGGGGCTCATCCAGGAATAATCGGCGCAGCCGCTTCCTAGCCTCGCCAGGATTGCATTTTCGAGTTCCCGCCATGCTGCCTCCCAGTCCTTTTTGTCTCCTTAAACCCGCCAAAATTGCTGGCCTGCAGGCCACGGTGCTCTTGCTGCTCACCCTGCTGATCAAGGCCAGGGTGCAGATCAAGGCGGCCTCGGCGCTGGGGTTGGCGCTGCTGGCCTTGCAAACGCTCGTGTTTCTGGCCGTCGCCGGCCCCCTCGGCCTGGCGGCCCTCGGCGGCGTGGCCTTTGCCCTGAACCGCCGCCAGGGGCAGGCGGCGTGACCAGCCTGCCGCCCTGGCGGCCGCTGCTCAGCGCCGCCCGCGAACGGGAGGGCCGCTCAGCAGCGGCTCGCTGGTTGCAACTCGCCACCGTGGCCGCCGACGGCACCCCGCGGGTGCGCACCCTGGTGTTTCGCGGCTGGGCCGAGGGCGCTGCCCTCGATCTGCTCACCGACGGCCGCAGCGCCAAACCGGCCGAGCTGGCCCAGCAAGCGGCGGTGGAGCTCTGCTGGTTGCTGCCGCGGGCCCGCTGCCAGTTCCGCTTGCGGGGGATGCGCCAAACCCTGGCGCCGGAGCTGGAGCAAGGGGAGCGGCAGCGCCACTGGCGGGCCCTTACCCCCGGCGGCAGAGCTCTGTGGGGCTGGCCCAGCCCCGGCGAGCCGCTGGATCTAGGGGCGGCCTTCCCGCAGGCCCTGGCCGACGACGCGGCCATGCCGGATCATTTCCAGCTGCTGCGCCTGGCGCTCAGCCAAGTGGAACTGCTGGAACTCACAGGCCATCCCCACCGCCGCCGCCTCTGGCGGTTGGCGAGCGGCTGGGCGGAAGAATGCCTAAACCCCTGAACCCTGCTGGAAGCTCGGCAGCAACAGCCCCGAACGCTCGCGGTAGGCGGCAAAGCCGGGATAGCGGGCGAGGGATTCATCCTTCTTGCGCATGTTGGGAAGAAACACTCCCAGGCCAAAGATGGCCAGCACCCCATAGGGCAGCCAGTGCATCGCCACCAGAGCGAAGGATAGATAAATCAGCAGCTCCCCCAGGTAATTGGTGTTGCGGCAGCGGGCGAAAAACCCGTCTTCAATCAGCCCCGGTTGCAGCTTGAGTACGAAGTGCTTTTGGGCATCGCTGCCGAAATGTAGAAACACTCCCAGCGAATTGATGGCGATGGCCACTGCCACCAGCGGCAGGGGCGGCACGACGCCGGAAGAAATCAGCAGGAACGGCGCCAGCCAGTAGAGAGCCAGCACTAGGAAACCCGCCGCCGCCTTGGGCCAACCCACCGGCTGCTGCCACTGGCGGTCGGGGAAGATCGATTCCTTCAGCAGCCAGAGCATGCCATAGCCGCCATGGAGTGCCAGATACACCCAAGCCCCCAGGGATGAATTGCCGTAGGCAACCATCAGCGCACCAATAAAAAAGGGTGTTAATCCCTTATGGAGGTTGATCACATGCCGCAGCTGCATGGTGCGAAGGCCAGAAGTAGCAGTCAGGCTAGAAACCTTCCCGCAGCTGCGGTGGCTGCCGCCGGCAGCGGCCTTGGCTGTTCAATATTTATGCCGGGTTCACTGGGTCTGGCTTGACTTTTGTTTGGGGCAGGGGCCCCCGCCAGTTTTCTTTGATCAGCTGGCGGGAGCGCCCTAGGGCTAGGGCGCCATCGGGTACGTCTTTGGTGATGCAGGAGCCGGCGCCGATGGTGACATTTGCGCCAATGGTGAGCGGCGCCACCAATACGCTATTGGCACCTGTTTTGCTGCCCGCTCCAATGGCGGTGCGATGCTTGTTGATGCCATCGTAATTGGCGGTAATTGTGCCGGCTCCAATATTTACGCCAGCCCCGACAGTGGCATCTCCAATATAGCTGAGATGATTTACTTTGCTGCCTGCACCCACAACGCTTTTCTTGATCTCCACGAAGTTGCCCACCCGGCAGTCCGTTGAGAGGTTGGCGCCGGGGCGCAGATGGGCATAGGGGCCGATGGCGCAACCCGCCGCCACCTGCGCCTCGCGAATCACCGCGTAAACGGCTTCCACCTGATCCCCCAGCTCCGCATCCACCAGCAGGCAGCCCGGGCCGATGCGGCAGCCATCGCCCACGGTGGTGTGGCCGCGAAAATGACACTGGGGCTCAACTACTACATCGCTGCCAAAGCGGGTGCCGTCGCTGAGGGTGCAGCTGGCTGGATCAATGAAAGTAACCCCCTGCGCCATCCAGTAATTGCGCAGTCGCTCCTGGAGGGCCGCTTCGCAATTGGCCAGTTGAATGCGGTCGTTGATGCCGCCAATTTCACTTGCATCATTCACCTCCAGATGCACCGCCGAACTGAGCATCGCCACCGTATCGGTGAGGTAGAGCTCCCCCTGGTCGTTGTCGGCGCTTAGCTGGGGCAACACCTCTGCGAGCTGGGGCCAGTTGAAGCAATAGATGCCGGCATTGATTAGCGAAATTTCTCGTTCTTCTGGGCTGCAATCGCGATGTTCCACGATCGCCGTTACCGCGCCGCTTTCAGCCACCACCACGCGCCCGTAGCCGCTGGGATCTGGAAGGCGGGCAGTCAGCAGGGTGACGGCAGCCCCACTGCTGGTGTGGCGCTCCAGCAACCGCTCCAGGGTTTCGGGACGCAGCAGGGGCACGTCGCCATTGAGCACCAACAAATCGCCCTGGAATCCCTCTAGCGGTGTCAACAGTTGCTGCAGGGCATGGCCGGTGCCTTTTTGGGGCTGTTGCAATACAAATTCCAGGCCATCGATCGCCGCCAGCGATTCGCGCACCCGCTCGGCCTGGTGGCCAACGATCAGCAGCTTGCGTTGCGGCTGCAAGCTGGTGCAGCTAGCCAGCACCCGCTCGATCAGGGTGGCACCGGCCAGGGGCTGGAGCACCTTGGGCAGCTGACTCTTCATGCGGGTGCCCTTCCCGGCGGCCAACACGGCAATGGCGAGCATCAAGACGGCAGTGGCTTGGCGGGAATCTAGGCGCTCTCTTGCAGCGGAATCCGGTTCGCCTCCAGGCCCCAGCGCCTGCGCCAGGCGCTGGTGGATTCCACGCCGCCCTCGGCGCCTCGGCTGCGCTGCTGCCTGGCGCGATTGGTGAGGATCGTCGCGGCTGAGGCCCGGCCATCGGGATCGCGGTAGGGCTCCGCCGCATTGGTGGCCAGGTGCTCCCATTCCATCGCCGCCAATGGGCGCAGAAATTTGCAATTGGCCAGCGGAGTGGGGCTGGCGGCGGTGCCGCCGCTCCAGGCGCCCGGGCTCTGCTGCGCCGGTTCGTGGTGGCGGATCGCCGCCAGCTGCAGCCCCACCAGTTGCAGGCTGCGCCGCACCGCCGCCGCCGAGCTGTAGGTGAGCAGGCGGCCGTCGAGGAGCAGCAGTTGGGCCAGGCCTGTCAAAAATTCGAGGCTCCACAGCTGCGGGCAGCGCTGGGGCGAGAAGGCGTCGTGCATCACCAGATGACAGCTGCCGGCGGCAAGGGCGAGCAATTCCGGCAGCCGCTCTCGGGCATCTCCCCAAAACATCTGGCCTTGGCCCAGGGGGCTTTGCCAGCGGTCGCCGTGGCTGAGTTGGCGCAGGGGCTCGATCGCCTGCTGCGGCCACTGGCTTTGGAATTTTGCGTCGGCCAGGGCCAGCTGCAGCGGTTGGCGGTCTAGTTCGATGCCCCACCACTGCAGCTGCAATCCCAGCGCCGAGCAGCGCTCCAGCAGGGCGGCCGTATTGCTGCCGGTGCCGACGCACAAATCGAGCGCAAGCACCGTGCTACCCGGGGCTAATCGCTCCAACTGGGCCGGATCCACGAAGGTTTCGCGGGCTTCCCGCAGGGCGCCGCGACCGCTATGGAATCCCTGTTGAAATTCCCCGCTCCAAAGACTGAAACTGCCATCACCGCCCCAGCTGGGCCGCAGGGGTTCTGGCTGGTGCAATTGCTGGTCGGACAATTGCTGCTTGGGTAATTCCTGCTGCGGAAATTCTTCAGGTTCGCAGGCGTTCAAGGTCTTGCCAGAAGTTGGGATAGGAGACGGCGGCGGCATCGGCCCGGGCCAAGCTGCTGTCTCCCTGGGCCACCAGGGAGGCCACCGCCAGGCTCATCGCCACCCGGTGATCGGTTTCGCTATCCAGCTGGGCACCGTGCAATTGCCCGCCGCCGTTGATGGTCATGCCGTCTGCCAGTTCCTCCAGTTGGGCCCCCATCGCCCGCAATTGACGCGCCATCACCGCCAGGCGATCGGTTTCCTTCACCCGCAGTTCGGCGGCGCCGGCAATGCGGCTAACGCCCTCGGCGCAGCAGGCCGCCACGGCCAACACGGGGATTTCATCCACCAGGCGGGGAATGATCTCGCCGTCGATGCTGAAGGCCCGCAGGGGGCCGTGGCTCACCTGCAGGTCGCCCACCGGTTCGCCGGCCACATCGCGCTCGTTAACCACTTTGATCCGGGCACCCATCTGCTCGAGCACATCCAGCACGCCGGTGCGGCTGGGGTTGAGACCCACGTTTTGCACCGTTAATTCGGCCCCAGGGGTGATCGCACCGGCCACCAACCAGAAGGCCGCCGAACTGATATCGCCCGGCACCACCACCTGCTGGCCGTGCAAGCTGGCGCCGGGGCTAAGGGTGACTGTGGTGTTGTTATGGCCCCCCACCAGCAGATCAGCCCCGAAGGCCCGCAGCATGCGCTCGCTGTGGTCGCGGCTTTGGGCCGGTTCCACCACGGTGGTGGGGCCCGAGGCGGTGAGGGCCGCCAGCAGGATGGCGCTCTTCACCTGGGCGGAAGCCACCGGCGTGGCGATGTTGGCCCCCTGGAGCTGCTGACCCAACACCGCCAGAGGCGCCAGATTGCCGCCGCTGCGGCCATGGATCTGGGCCCCCATCTGGGCCAGGGGTTTTGCGACTCGGGCCATGGGCCTACCCCGCAGGGAGGCGTCACCGCTGAGCACAAAATGGCGCCCCTGGCGGCCGGCCAAAAGGCCAAGCATCAAGCGCATGGTGGTGCCTGAGTTGCCGCAATCGAGGATATCGGCCGGTTCCTGGAAGCCATCGAGACCCACGCCGCGCACCAGCACCGGCTCGCACGCCCGGATCGGCGACACCTCCACCCCCATCGCCCGCAGACAGGCAGCCGTACTGAGGGGATCTTCCGCCGGCAGGAGACCTTCGATGCGGGTTTCGCCCTCGGCGATGGCGCCAAACAACAGGGCCCGGTGGGAGATCGACTTATCGCCCGGCACCTGCACCTGGCCCCGCAGGCTGGCACCGGCCGGCAGGGCCAAGCTGGCGGCGCTGTCGCCTGCTGCCGGGGCTGACGGCGAGGGCATGGCGGCTTGGCTCGTCGGCATCGGCCCGAGGGGGAGGGGGCTCGATCCTATGGAGTGCCATTACAAGGGTGACAGCCACCCCGGGAAGTTCAGGGGAGCTCAGCTAGGTTGCCAAATTGCTGTTCATTGCCGCCCCATGGCCGAGTCCCTGCCCCTGCTGCTGCGCGCTGCCCGAGGGGAGCAGGTGGAGCGGCCTCCGGTGTGGATGATGCGCCAGGCGGGCCGCTACATGAAGGTGTATCGCGACCTGCGCGATCGCCATCCCGGTTTTCGGGAGCGATCCGAAAACCCCGATCTCTCCTACGAGATTTCGATGCAGCCCTTCCACGCCTTCCAACCCGATGGCGTGATCTTGTTCTCCGACATCCTCACGCCGCTGCCGGGGATTGGCATCGACTTCGACATCATCGAGAGCAAGGGGCCAATCATTGAGCCCGCCATCCGCAGCCAGGCCCAGGTGGATGCCCTGAGGCCGCTTAATCCGGCCGAAGCGCTGCCCTTTGTGGGCGAGGTGCTGGGCCGCCTGCGCCAGGATGTGGGCAATTCAGCGGCCGTGCTCGGTTTTGTGGGTGCCCCCTGGACCCTCGCCGCCTATGCGGTGGAGGGCAAGAGCTCCAAGACCTATTCGGTAATCAAGCGGATGGCCTTCCAGGAGCCGGCGCTGCTGCATCAGTTGCTGGGGCATCTGGCCGATTCGATCGCCACCTATGTGCGTTATCAAATTGATAGCGGCGCCCAGGTGGTGCAGCTGTTTGATTCCTGGGCCGGCCAGTTGAGCCCCTGCGACTACGACGTGTTCGCGGCCCCCTATCAAAAGCGTGTGATCGACCAGGTGAAGGAAACCCATCCGGATACACCGCTTATTCTCTATATCTCCGGCAGTGCTGGGGTGCTGGAGCGGATGGGCGGCACTGGCGTTGATTTCATCTCGCTGGATTGGACGGTGGATATGGCGGAGGGCATCGCGCGGCTGCCGGAGCACGTGGGGGTGCAGGGCAATGTGGATCCGGGTTTGTTGTTTGGCACCCCGGAGGCGATTCGCGAGCGGATTTTGGATACGGTGCGCAAGGCCAGGGGCCGCAAGCACATCCTCAACCTGGGCCATGGCATCCTGCCGGGCACGCCAGAGGAGAACGCCCGGGTGTTTTTTGAGACGGGCAAGGCGGTGAATGAGCTGTTGGGAGCCGCCGTTTGACTGCCCGGGCGCCTGGGCGGCAGCGGATTTTGATCACTGGCGCCAGCGGTTGCGTGGGCCAGCACATCGCCAGCTTGTTGTATCGCCACAGCGATGCGCAGCTGTTGCTGTGGTTGCGGGATCCGGCCAAACTCACGGCCGTGCCTGCAGATGATCCGCGCATTGAATTGTTGGTGGGCGACCTGCGCCAGGTGGAGCCCCACCGCCAGCAGATCGCCAGCGCCCAAAGGATCATCCACACCGCCACCGCCTGGGGGGATCCGGAAAGGGCCCAGCAGGTGAATGTGGTGGCGGTGAAGGAGATGCTGGCGGCCACCGATCCAGCGGTGTTGGAGCAGGTGATCTACTTCTCCACCGCCAGCATTTTGGATCGGCAATTGCAGCTGCTGCCGGAGGCGGCTGAGTACGGCACCGAATACATCCAAACCAAGGCCCTCTGCCTGCAGCAGCTGGAGCGGCACCCCCTGGCGGAGCGGATCGTGGCGGTGTTCCCCACGCTGGTGTTCGGTGGGCGGGTGGATGGCAGCGGACCGTTTCCCACCAGTTACCTCACCGCAGGGCTGGCGGAGGGCAGCCGCTGGCTGTGGCTGGCCCGCTGGTTGCGGGCTGATGCCAGCTTCCACTTCATCCACGCCGCCGACATCGCCCAGGTGTGCGTGCATCTGGCCACCGAGCCGCATCGGCCCAATCCGGAACCGAATCAAGCGGCGGTAAGGCGGCTGGTGTTGGGCCAGGCGCCGATCAGTGTGAATGCCACGGTGGCCAAGCTGTGCCGCTGGCGGCGGGTGTGGCGGCCGCCGTTTGGGGTGGATTTGAGCGGCTGGTTGATTGAACGGTTGATCCGCTGGCTGCCGATTGAGGTGAATGCCTGGGATCGCTTTTCGATTCGGCAGCGGCATTTCATCCACGAGCCGGTGAGTCCGCCGGAGCGGTTTGGGCTGGTGAGCCACGCAGCCAGCCTGGAGGCGGTGTTGGCGGATGCGGGCCTACCCCAGCGGGGTCGCATCCCCAGGCCGCACAGCTGAGGCTGGCCCGTTTCCCGGCCGCCAGCCCGTTTTCCGGCCGCCGGCCACTCGCATATGGCGTTGTGTGGCAAATGTTGCGAACCTGGGCTTGCTGGATCGCAACCGGGCCTAAGAAGACCTATTTTTGAGCCGTTGCACCTGCTATGAAGCGCCTTACCATGCGCCGTCTTTTCTCTCTGCTCGCTCTCTGCCTGGCTTTGGTGCTGGGTGCAGCTCCGAGCTTCGCTGCTGACGCCGCCCACGGCGGTCAGATATTTTCTGCCAACTGCGCCGCCTGTCACATGGGTGGCGGCAACGTGGTGAATGCCGAGCGCACCCTCAAGGCCGATGCCCTGAAGGCCTATCTGGCCAACTACGAGGCTGGTCCTGAAGCCGCCGTTGCCTACCAGGTAACCAACGGCAAAAACGCCATGCCCGCCTTCGGGGGCAAGCTGAGCGCCGGTGACATCGAAGATGTGGCCGCCTATGTGATCGACCAGTCCAACAAGGGCTGGTGAGCCAAGCCTGGGGGCCTTGCCCCCCACTGGCACCACTAACTAATTCAATTCAATTGCAACCCCGCCGCGGCGGGGTTTTTTGTTGTTTAAGCGTTATGGCGCCTTTGGGCTAGCACCGCCAGATAGAGCTCTTCTGGCACCTCGCGGATGTCGTATTCAGAAGGCAGCACCCCATGCACATGGCGATGTACCGCCAGCCAGCAATTGCGCTCCGGGTCTTTGCCACTGGCATCAAACTCATGGGAGGCGGCCACCAGGCTGGCAATCAGCTCAGGACCAATCAGTTCTGGGGTGCTGGTCATCGCGGCGGGGATGGGAAATGGTTTGTGGGTGCAGCATGCCATGTTCGAACGCCTGCGGCTGAGCACTTTATGCCTCGCCGACCGCTGCAACGATTTGTTGGACTAAGCCGCACCGCGGCAGATTCAAATCCACTATAGCCAATTATCGGCAATATGCTCCAAAGGCTGATCGTCTGATTGCAGACCTGCGTGGGCTGGTGCTGGAGGACTGATCGCTCGGGAGTCTCGCAGTTTCACAGTGAAGGATGACACCATCATGTGTGTGTCATTTCTTTCATCCCCTTGGGGAGAAACCTCACCATGGAACAACACCAACAGGAGCGATTCGACCAGCTCTATATCCAGCACCTGCAGGCCCTCAAGCTTCAAGGCAAACAGGGCAAGACCATTGACGGCTACTCCATGGCCTTACGCCGGATCGCATGCTTCTTCAACCGCTGTCCTGACAACCTCACAGCAGCTGATCTGAAATCCTATTTCGCCTGGATGGTAGAGAGCCACTCCTGGAGCAGCATCAAGGTTGATCTCTGGGGTTTGTAGTTTTTTCGACACATCCTTGGCCAACCCATGGAGTGGGTAGACATCATCAAGCCACCCAACTCTAGATCTTTGCCTGATGTTCCCACACGGGAGGAAGTGCAGCGATTGATCAACAGTGTCTACCGGCTGCGCTACCACATGTACTTCTTTACGATCTACAGCATGGGCCTGCGACTCGGGGAAGGCCTGGCCCTTGAGATCGGCGACATTGATGCGGCCCAGAAGCTTGTGCATGTGCATCAGGGCAAGGGAGGAAAAGATCGCTACGTGCCCCTGCCGGATGCGACCCTGCAGCACCTGCGCCGCTTCTGGAGCACCCATCGGCATCCACGGTTGCTGTTCCCCAATGGCATTGGCAATGAGGCCTCAGCCCGCACCGCCAGGAGCCCGATGGATCGCGGGGGAGTGCAGGCAGCGATCAATGCGGCCCGGATCAGCTGCGGCATCCACAAGCACCTGACGGTGCACAGCCTGCGCCATGCCTACGCCACCCGTCTACTGGAACTTGGCGTGGATCCGCTCTCGATCCAGGTGGTGCAGGGCCACCAGAAACCTGAAACTACGGTCCGTTACGCCCATCTCACCTAGGTTAACCGCCAGCAGGCCAAGGATTGTATTGAGGATCTTGTGTCCGGCTTTGCACTGCGCTGGGAGGAAATCTGATGATCCTCCTTACTGATCTGATCGATCGCTATAGCAGCGATCTTGAACAACGCCACGGGCAACAACTTCTGCCAGGCCATCATCGAGCTCTACAGCTCATGTCAGCCGACAGTTTTTAAGATGCAATGCGGGCTCAGTTTTCGCTGTCGGCTGACAGACCGGCCAACCTGGCAATTCCCCCGCCACCCCATAGCAACCAGGTTTTGCGGGTGGAGAGCGAGCCTTGTGGCCAGCGTCACCGCCAGAGGCTGAACGAGCTTGCTGGGCGGCCATGTCGCCAAGCCACTATTAGCTTGCAGCCGCCGGCTGGTGAAGCCTGAGGCACTGCCTGCCCAGCGACCCTTCCCCCTAGCTCGCCCAACTCAGGGCCGACCTCTTGCAGACACCCGTCTGGTGCTGGGCGGAGCGACGCAGGGCGAGGCGGGGCGAAACACAGCCTCAAGCGCTCCGACTGCGCAGAGCAAGTTGCACTTATGCGGCATAAAGCCTTGCACTTTTATTGCATGCAAGTTCGGCATTAAATTAATGCCTAGTGCCAGCCATGTCCCAGAATCCAGTGCTGTCGGGGCTGGAATAGATATTGAAT
>CANHSW010000021.1 GCA_947463165.1 Cyanobacteriota bacterium | reverse complement strand
GGGTAAGTGATTCAGGGCGCGGCCACAGCGGTTTGCCAGACCCGGTTCTGGCGGCATGCCAGCGGCCATCAACGCCACCAGACCGCCCAGGGAATGGCCCATCAGCACAACCCCCTGGCTGCCAGCCCGACCAGGCCCCAGCTCGCCGAGAGCACCATGGCGCTGGGCCGCCAGCACCGCCTCCACATCGGCCAGCCGATCCCGCAAACTTTCGGCTCCCGGAAAAGGTCTGTTGCCCGCGAAGGAGTCCTGGATGGCGGCGGAGTCGCTACCTGGATGTTCCATCAGCACAACAGGCCAGCCCTGCTCCGCCAGAGCGGCCGCCAGCCAATTGAGCTGTTCTGGATCACCGCCAAGGCCCGGCATCAGCAGTAGCCAGGGCCCCACCTGTGGATTGGCACTGGGCCACAGCTCGAGCGGCAGCGGCGCTTGGCGATGGGCCACCGGCAGTTGCAACCGCCTGGGCAGCAGGGCTGCATCGGCCGGTAGCAGGGGTGGCCGGTATTGGCGCAGCGGTAGCGCCAGGCTCTGCAGGCGCTGGAAACCCTGGCGTTGGGCTTGCAATTGTTGCCGCCACTGGGAGGCTAAAGCCAACAGATCATCGAGATCCAGGGTGAGCCGCTCCACCGGCAAGGCGCGCAGCAGCTCGATAGTGGAAACACTGGTTTGGCTTTGCAGCAACCGCTGCAGGGTGGTGAGCACCAAGCGATCGGTGTTGCAACCCTCGCCACAGGCGAGCAGCTCAGCCAACTGCTTGAGCATCTGATCTCCGCTCCAGCTGCCCAGCAATTGGCTACCAAAGCTGCGATCGCGAATCACTGGTGCGTTCAACAGCCGTTTTAGGCCCAGGCGACTGCTGGGCTCCAGCAGGTTGAGCCAGATCGCCAGCTCCCCCTGGGCAGCGGCGGGATTGCCGCTCCAGGCCTCCAACTCGCGTAGATCGATCGGCAATTGCAAACCATCCAACTGCAGCCGCAGCTGCTGGGCGGCACAGGCGGGTGGTGGCGGCGACAGCAGAGGCAGCAGACCGGCAAACAGCAGACTGATGAAAGGCCTGGCGAGCAAACGGGCCAGCGCCATCCAGTCGCCCCCCCCAGCTCTTGACGCAGCCAGTGAAACAGGCACAGGCGGTGACCGCAGGGCGCTTGTGGTTCTCCCAGTTTCCCGCGCCCCTGCGCGAACTAACCATCCTGCGCGCCATTGCCTCCCTGGGTGCTGGCGGGGTTCTCTATCTCACCCCGCTGGTGTTTGACCAGCAGGCGTTTACGGCCTCCAGCGTTACCCAGGGCCTGGCCCTGGCGGCCCTGGCGGGCACGGTCGGGCGCTTGCTAAGTGGTCTGCTGCTGGATCGCGGCTGCAACTGCGGCGGGCCGGTGCTGCTGGCGGTGCTGGCCGCCCTGGCGGGAGATAGCCGGCTGTTGGTAGCCACAAACTTTCACACCTACGCCCAGGGGCAACTGCTGATCGGCCTAGCGATGGGGCTCTACTGGCCCGCGATCGAACTGGCTGTACCCCTGACCTGCGCAGGGGGCCCCCGCCCGATCCCGTCGGCCAGGGGTTATGCGCTCGTGCGTAGTGCCGATGCCGCCGGGATAGCAGCCGGCGCCCTGATCGGAGCTGGATTCGCCGCAGCTGGCCAGTTGCGGGGGATCTATGTGGTGGATATGGCCTGCGTGATCATCATGGGGCTACTGCTACTGCTCAAACCCCTACCCCAACCCGCCACTCGCACTCCTGGATTGCCAGGAAATGGCTGGAGTGAATGGCTGCCACCACTGCTGCCAATACTCATCATCACCCTGGTGTGCACCAGCTTGCCGGCCTTGATGCAGAGCGCCCTGCCCCTCGATCTAGTGCGCGGAGGCCTGGCCCGCGACCCCTTGCCCACCAGTTTGGGAGCACTGTTAATGGCCCTGCAACTGGGTCTGCTGCTGTTGATCCAGTGGCCAGTCGGCCAAGCACTGGCTAGGAAACCTGTGGCTGTAGGGCTGAAAATGAGTTTGCTCTGCTTCTCCCTGGGCACCGCCCTGCTGGCCGTCTCGGCCCTCAGCCAGCAGGGGATCGCCCTGGTGATCGCCGCCCAGTTCCCCCTGGCCCTGGGGGAAGCTGCTTTCCTGCCGATTGCCACCGAGGCGGTGATCGAACTCACGCCAGAGCCACACCAGGGCCTGGCGATGGCGCTGTTCTCCCAATGCTTCGCCATCAGTGCCTTCGGGGCACCGCTGCTGGCGGGCATGGCCCTCGATAAACAGGGCCATGGCCTGGGGCTCTGGTTCAGCGTGTCGGCGCTGTGCCTGGCGGGGCTAATGCAATTGAGCCAGATCAGGCCTCGGAAGCCGGCGACGGGGACTTAATCCAGGCCTCGTTGGGTAATGGCTCGGTGCCATAATCCCAGTCGTCGTAATCGGCGTCGTTACGAATTTGCTGATGTAGCTGCTTTTGAAGCTCAAAGTCATGGGCCTGGGAGCCATCAGCCGCTGCAGGGGTGGCCAGGGAAGGCTGCTGGTCGGTCATGCCTATGGAACAACTGCCGCCATTCTGATGCCTGCAGCAGCAGCGGGAAGAGCGCCAGGCAACAATCAGCCCAGCGGAGAACAGCCCAGCCAAGCCCAGCGCTCAACAGCCCAGCGAAAACCAGCCCAAGCGGTCAGCCTGGCTCCAGGAAATAAAATTTAGGGAAACACCCCAGGCCAGATCAGGTTCCTGCCAACGGTTGCTGCCGTAGCCCCCAGCCAGCCTGGGAAGCAGCACTAGTGGGCAGATGCCAAATCATCCAGCCCGCCCCTGCGAGTCAAAGACAAACCGAGGATGCGCAGGGCAGCCATGGCGGCGCCATAGCCGTTGTCGATGTTGACCACGGTGAGGCCCGGAGCGCAGCTGGCCAACATGCCGTGCAGGGCGGCGGTGCCCCCGGCGCTGACGCCATAGCCCACCGACACCGGCACGCCGATCAGCGGCTGCGATACCAGCCCCGCCAGCACCGTTGGCAGGGCGCCCTCCATGCCGGCACAGGCGATCAGCACATCGGCGCTGCGCAATTGGTCGAGGCGGCTTAAAAGTCGATGCAGACCGGCCACGCCCACATCCAGAATCAGATCGGCCTCGATGCCATGGCAGGCCAGGGCCAGGCGGGCTTCTGCCGCCACCGGCAGATCACTGGTTCCACCACTGAGCACCACCACCCTGCCGGCCTGGGGCTGAATGGGGGGCAGCGGTTCACTGGCCAGGCAGCGGGCATCCTCATGGAATTTCAGGGGGCAATCGGGCAACAACTGCTGCACAGCAACGGCCTTTTGCGGCGACACCCGGGTGGCGAGGGCCAGTTCACCGGCCGCCTGCAGACTGTCAAAGATCGCCGCCAACTGCTGGGCGGTTTTGTGTTCACCCCAGATGGCCTCCACCATGCCGAGGCGTTGGCGCCGGCCCAGGTCGAGGTGGTAATCGCCGCCAATCAGACTCTCGGTGGTGCCGGGTTCGGGGGAATACATCAGGGTTGCTCCCAGATCATTTCAACGAGGGCAGGTGTTACCCAAAGGCTGGGATGGAGCTGGGCTTGGTAGATCTCTGCAGCCAATTCCAGCTGCTCAGAGGAGCTCCACAGCCCTGCGCTGGCCAGCATTGGCGCATAGCTACGCAGGAAGTCTTGAAGCCAGATAGCCTTCGGTTGATCGCTGGGGCAGCAGGCCATCAAGCTGCGGCTACCTAGCAGACGTAGACCCTGGGCTTCCAGCAAGGCCGGCAGGCGCCTGGCCACGTGGGGATCGCCGCCATGGCTCTGCCAGTGCTGGATGCAGCGCTCCACAAAAAGCGCCACCGCCCTACCGCGGGGGTAGAGGGCAAATGTATCCCAGTGCACATATTCATGCAGCACTAGCCTCCCCCCCGACCGCAACATTGAGGCCACCAACTGAACTAATTTAGTGGCATCTGGCAAAAACATTGCCAGCCAACGACACCAGGCTCCGTCCCAGCCACCCCCCTGCTGTGAGATCAGCTCCAGGGCGGCATTGCAGTTGGCCAGATCAAATAACTGACTACGCAATTGATGTAGTTGCAGCCGCTGGGCCTGTTGTTGGAGATACTCAAGATATATGGGAGAATTATCTAGGGCCAGTAGCTCGCCTGTGGCCCCCACCAGGCGGGCCAGATCGAAAGAGGCAAAGCCAGGCCCGCAACCCAGATCCAACAGGCGCTGACCGGAAGCAAAACCGGCCCGCTGCCAACTGGCCAGGGCATCGTCGCGCCAGGTTGCGTGCTGGCGTTCCAGCCGCTGCAGTTCCAGGTTTGTGGTACCGAGCACATAGCTGCTCTCTGGAGCCATTATTTGGTTTTTTGCATCACATTGTTCCATCATTGAGGCAGCAGCTCGCCGCTGAATATCAGCGGAAAAGGATTGCCTTGCTCTTGGCCGGTGCCAGCTCTGGCCAATAGCTCAAAGCGCTGCTGCACCTGCTCTTGTTCCTCGCTGGAGGTGGCCTGCCACTGCTCACGGCTGGCCCAATAGATCAACAAAGTTCCCTCCTGCCGCTCAGGATCCCAGAACAGCTGGCGCCGCATAAATCCTGGCTGCTGGGCTAACCAGAGCTCCCAGCTGCCGCGTTCGGCCTCAAGCCAAGCCGTTACCGCATCGCTAGGCACCTTTAGGCGCAGCTGTTCAACCACCACCGGCGGCGGGGCTGCCTCAGCCTGGCCAGGAAAAACTGAGATCATTAACAATGTACCCAATAGTAACGAGAGCAAACCCAATCCAAGCCGGCGCCACAAGCAGGTGCGTTTATACAACTGGTAGGGAACATGAGAATAGTGTTGAGGCAGCGGCAAGGGATCGCTGGAATCGGAAGGCCAATTCTGGATGAAAAAGACATGATCTGCAGGGCGGCTGAGAACGATGTCAAAGCTGTTGCAGCAGCGCCACGGCGTGGCAGGCAATCCCCTCCTCCCTACCGGTGGGTCCCAGCTTTTCATTGGTGGTCGCCTTGACACCCACTTGCTCAGGTTCCAGGCCGATGCGAGCGGCGATGGCGGCGCGCATGGTCTCTATGTAAGGCTTGAGTTTGGGCCGCTCCGCCACCACTACAGAATCCACATTCACCACCTGCCAACCCCGGCTCCGCACCAGGGAGGCCACCTGCTCCAGCAGCAGCAAACTGTCGGCACCAAGCCATTCGGGGTCATCGGGCGGAAAATAGAGACCGATATCACCCAGGGAGAGGGCCCCCAGCAGGGCATCCATGATCGCGTGCACCAGTACATCGGCATCGCTATGGCCATCCAGGCCCAGGCCATCAGGGTGCTGCAACCGCTGGCCGCCCAGGATCAATGGCCGGCCTGGTACCAGGCGGTGAATGTCGTAGCCATTGCCGATTCGCAGTTGCATCGCAACTTCCCCAATCAATAGAAATTATCCTTCTTGGCGCTCTTGGCTTGGCGTTCTTGACCGGGCGCCCTTGGCTGGGGCACTCCGCCGATTTGGGGCCGCAGCCGTCGGCGCTGGTTGATTGCCATGATTAGCAAGACATTTGACTTTGAAACCATGCAGGCCAGCTGGAACGGAGCGGTGATCGCCCGCAGTGAGGACATCGTGACAGTGGAGGGGAATGCCTACTTCCCTGCCGATTCACTCGATCCGGCCTGCTTCCAACCCTCCAGTCATCGCAGTGTTTGCGGCTGGAAAGGCGAAGCCCATTACTATGATGTAGTAGTGGAAGGCACAGTTAATGCCAATGCCGCCTGGTTTTATCCTGAACCAAAGCAGGCAGCCGAGCAGATCAAGGGTCGGGTGGCCTTCTGGAAGGGAGTAAAGGTGCAGTAACCCCTGGCCCGCAGGCAGTCGCAACGCTTCCAGGGTCCGCTGCAGAAACATTTTCACAGGCAGTACTACTTTCGGCAGCAGTATTTTTGTAAGCGGCAGTATTGGTTTCAGCGGCGGCATTGTTTACAGCAGTGAAACTACTTTCAGCTCTAGTAGAAGAAACAGGCTCAACAACGATGTCTGAGCCAGTCCTATCAATGGTTGCGGCATCAGGCAAGGCAGTGTTGCCCGTAGGGGCCAGCACCGCGCTGGCCCTAACCTCAAATCCCCTGTTCCAAACGCGACTCAATGGTCCCCACCCAGCCAAACCTGCGCACGATCCCTGTGGCTCTGGAGCAGAACGGCTATCCGGTGGCGATCGGCGCCGGTGCTATCACCCAGTTGGGAGCCCGACTGGCGGAGCAGGGTTGGGCGGCAGGCACCAAGGTGCTGATCGTCACCAACCCCGTGGTTCAGGAGCACTACGGCAGCAGGGCCCTGGAGAGTCTCCAGGCGGCCGGCTATCAGGTGAGCACCCTGGTGATCGAAGCGGGAGAAGACCAGAAAACACCGGCCACGGTGGCCCGAATCCATGACGCCGCCTTTGAGCGCAAGCTGGAAAGAGGTTCCGTGATTGTGGCTCTCGGCGGCGGTGTGGTGGGGGATATGGCCGGCTTCGCTGCCGCCACCTGGCTGCGGGGCATTGGCGTGGTGCAGGTGCCCACCACCCTGCTGGCGATGGTGGATGCGGCGATTGGTGGCAAGACGGGGGTGAATCACCCTGGCGGCAAAAATTTGATCGGGGCCTTTCACCAGCCAATCTTGGTGTTGATTGACCCCACCTGCCTGGCCACCCTGCCGGAGCGGGAATTCCGAGCTGGCATGGCCGAGGTGATCAAGTACGGCGTGATTGGCGACGCGGCCCTGTTTGCCGATCTGGAGGCCGCTGCCAGCCGCGATCCTGCGGGAGCTCTGGCCAGTCTGGGGGCAATTACCCCCCAATTACTACAGACCCTGCTGGAGCGCTCCGCCAGCACCAAGGCGCGGGTGGTGGCAGCAGATGAGCGCGAGGGAGGCCTGCGGGCAATCCTCAACTACGGCCACACCCTGGGCCATGTGGTGGAAACCCTCTGTGGCTATGGCACCGTGCTGCACGGAGAGGCCGTCGCCCTGGGCATGTTGGCAGCAGGTGAAATCAGCTGTGATATGGGCCTCTGGGGACCTCAGGAGCAGCAACGCCAACGGGCGCTGATCGCCGCTGCTGGCCTACCACTAAAGATGCCAAAACTGGAATCAAATGCAGTGCTGGCCTGCCTGCAGGGGGACAAAAAAGTGAAGGCAGGCAAGCTGCGCTTTGTACTGCCCACCGGCATCAGCCAGGTGGTGATCCGCGATGACGTGCCAGCCGAACTGATCCTCGCCGCCATGGCCAAACTAGAGTAATCCCCCCGCAGCCAGGCAGCAAATATCCCCAATCTATACCACTAATTCATCCTACTTAGCTCTTAGATAGTCTAGCCATAGGCTAATCCAGCTGCCAGAAAGCCTAGGCGCTGATCCGCATGGCCAGGCCGGTGTCGTCAAATTCGCCACCCAACCTCAGGGCGATGCCCTGATGCAGCCGCCTAGCGCTCCATAGGCAGGCCAGGGCGTCGAGGATGTCGTCATTGGCCAGCAGGCTGGAGGGCCCATGGGCGCGGATGTTCAAGGCAAGGCCAGGAAACTCCGTTTCCACCAGAGCTCGCCGCTGAGCGGCCCCGGCGGCGGTCTTCTTGGCCTCCGCCATCGGAACCCCGCCGTTCCAGCAGCTAAATGCCAGCTCGGGGTGCACCTCATGCACCCTCAGGCGCAGGGCGGGATCTAGTTGCAATACATCATCTAATTGGCGAATCTTGGGAAATAAATTATAGCTCTGTTTACTGATCTTTTTGCCGCAGGCGGCCTGGGAAAGGGCGCAGGCCGCAGGGTAGTCGCCAGCCTGCAGGGCGATCCTCACCGGAGCCGGGAACACACTGCTGCGCCGGGCTCCTAGCCACTGCCTCGCCAGCAGATCGCAGGGGCGAGGGGCAGCTGCCGCCAGGCCGATCGGCATGTCGATGGCGGTGATCGCCCCTGGCTCAGCGGCCAGCCAGGCGCCCAGCTGCGGCTGCAGCTGCCACTCAAACCGACCCCAACCCCCAGGCCCCCAAGCGGCGCTCACCACCAGCCAGCCGCCCCTGCAGCCATCCACGCCCTGTAGAAGGGCCATCAACCTGGGGAGTTGTGGTCGTCTGGATCCTGGGCCCCATCCTGTAGGGGGGGATCTGCCACCACATAGCGCCGGCCGTCGCTACCCAGGTAGGTAAGCCGCCCCAGATCATCGTGAATCGGGGCGGTAAAGGGGATCACCGCTGGATCCTGGCTGGCTTCTCCCTGGCCCTCGATGGAACTTGCAGACACCGTTCAGAGCTTGCTTGAACCACTTTGGCGTGGATCAGCAGCATCGCTGCGTCTCAGAGCGGGAGGATTTACTGGCCGGCTGGCGTAAGACTGATCAAAGTAGGCGCAGATCGAGCAGAGGTATGAAGTCAATGGGAAAAAAATCCGCTCAAAAAGCAGTTAAAAACGGGGTTAAGAATAAAATCATCGCTGAACGCGAGCAAGCTGCGCCGATAGGCGCTGCAAAAATCCCAGCTGGGCGCATCAAGGCAGCCCAAAACCAAACCAGATCAAGCCAAGCAAGCACCAAACAAGTACAGGTGAGTGCCAAGTGAACCCGAATCGAGCTGAAGCCTGGGCCCAACAGCTAGCTCACCGCCGGCCAACAAGCCCTGGTATTGCGCCATGGACCTGATGCGAAAGCTCTACGGCACGGGGCTGGAGGTGGTGCTGGTGAGCCCAAGGCGTTTTAACGAGGCCCAGAAGGCCGTAGTAGCGGTGCGAGAACAAAAAGTAGTGGTGCTGCAGGCCCAGCAGATGGAACCGGATCTGGCCCAACGCACGATCGATTTTGTTGCTGGCGGCGTGCAGGCAATCGAGGGCCAGGCGGAACGGCTAGATGCCACCACCTTTCTGTTTGCTCCAGCGCTGGTGCAGCTCAGCCAGCTGAAAGCTCAGCCCGAGTAACCCCCCTTACCGCTCACCATGAACTTGACCAAGGTGGTGGCAACGGGAGCGCTCCAGGTGGACACCAGCGCCCCAGGTAGACGCGGGAAGGATGGATGCTGGGCAGATGGAGGTCGGACGGGTGTACTCGGGGCAGGTGGAAGCCGGGCAGGTGGAGGCCGGAAAGCCCGGAGACTGGCACTTTTCCCCTAAATCAGCCCTTTTTCCCCAGATAAGTCGGGATTTTTCCACAGTCAGCTGGCTGAATGCGGGCCAGGTCAAACCGATGCTTGCCTGGCTGGGGAAAACTCAACCAGTAGCTAGCTCGGAACCATGGGCGGCTGGAACCCTGGCCAGAGGTTGAATTTGGCACTTGTAGTGCCCCTAGCTGTCCGGGCAGCCCCGGCCTAGCAACAGGTCTCGGGCGCCGTTGACCAGCTGCATCGTGTGGTGGCAGCCGCCGCGGTCTGGATGGTGTTCAGCGGCGGCGCTCTTCCAAGCCCTGGTTACGTCTGCAGCGGTGATCCGCCCGGAAAGGGGCAGGTGCAGACGCTGCCTGGCCACGATTGCATCCAGGTCAGGGTGCTTGCCTAGGGGCCCCCAGTCGCTCTTGCTCAGGGCCGGGCTTCGCTTCTTTCCACCTTTGCGCTTGCCAGGCTTACCACCGCCGAATCCCCGGCGCTCCCCGCTGGCCTCCTCCTTGGACTGGCGAGGCTCTGCTCCAGAACGCCTGAAGGCCAGCAAGGGCGCGGGGCTTTGGCTCTGGCTCTGGGGCATCGTCGTCACTGATCTTGAACCCAGCCTCCTGCATTGCCGGCGCCTGCAGCGGTGACCTGCAGCACCCAGAACAGCCTGTAGGTGCGGCCTGTTGGTATGGCCTGGAGCTTTGGATGCTCAAGCCTGGCTGGAGCCAGAAAAGAGAGCCTGATATCGCAAGCGCCAAAAGCAATATTGCTGCAGCACTGTTGCCATCTGCAGCTTCCTGTTGCCGTTATTGCTCGAACTTGCCCAGCCTGTGCAGCCCTGGGCCCTCAGCAGCTGTTTTTTACAACAGCAATGGCCCGGAGCTCTGGGGCTGAGCTGCCCCAACTCATTGCAAACACTGGGGACAGGGGCTGCGACGGTTAACCGTCCAGAAGCGGAGCATAGGGGGCGAGCCTGGTTGTAGGATAAAAACGGTTCCAAGATTTCTCTTTGGTCAGTTTCATAGCTTTCACCAGAGCCGTCAAAGAATCGATTTAGCTTTTTCTGAGTTCATGACTATTTACGTCGGCAATCTTTCCTTCGACAGCGAGGTGGAAGATGTCAAAAATTTGTTCAGCCAGTACGGCGAAGTTCGTCAATGCAGCTTGCCGCTGGATCGCGAAACCGGTCGCAAGAGGGGTTTTGCTTTCGTTGAGCTCGCTACCGCAGCCGATGAGCAAAAGGCCATCGATGACCTCCAAGAAGTGGAGTGGATGGGTCGCATGATCCGCGTCAACAAAGCTGAACCCCGTGGTGGCGGTGGTGGTGGCGGTGGCGGCAACCGTGGCGGCGGCTACGGCGGCGGCGGCGGCGGCTATGGCGGTGGTGGCGGCGGCTATGGCGGCGGTGGCGGCGGCGGTCGCAACCGCTACTGAGCCGACTGACCATCTTGAGCTGTCGATTTGATAGCTCACCTCTGATT
Organism: Cyanobacteriota bacterium; assembly: GCA_947463165.1. Classification (GTDB taxonomy): domain Bacteria; phylum Cyanobacteriota; class Cyanobacteriia; order PCC-6307; family Cyanobiaceae; genus UBA5018. The sequence continues at coordinate 3,834 of CANHSW010000021.1, read as the reverse complement.
TAACCCAAAAGCCGTTCCAACCATGGAACGGCTTTTTTATTGGATAGAATAAATTCAAACTGCCCAGTCTCCCTCGCCCAGTTATGGGCAGTCCTGGCAGGCCTAAGGATGCTAAACCTGGCATCTCAGCTTTTGGCGGCCTTTCCTGCAGTTCCCTTAGAGCCGCTGGCAGCAGACTGGGCGACTGTGATGTTCGACGATGATCATCAAAAAGTGCGGCCGTAGTGAGCTTGGGCACTGCCACTGCGCCAGGCCCACATTTGATCGCCCCAGCTGAAGTGCCACCACTCATTCGGGTGTTGCTCAAAACCAGCCTCCTTCATGGCTGCGGCCAGCAATTGGCGTCGCCGGTGCCACTGCAAAGCCTGCAGGCGTTCAGCCGAATCGCTGCAGGCGGCGGCAACTGCAGCGAAATGATTGGGTTCGGATACGGCACCGATGGCATCGATGGGCGATCCCATGGCCAGCGGCTTACCAGCGGCGTCAGCCAAGCTGAGATCCACGGCAGCACCAGTGCTGTGGGGGGGTGGCGTGGCTGGATCGTCACTGGGAGTGGCCCAGAACCGGCCTACATCGGCGATCACCTGCTCTAAGGCCGCTGAATGCTCTAGATCTACAGAATGCTCTAAGGCCCCTGCATCAGTTGAGGCCCCTCTATCCGTCGAGGCGACAGTATCTGTTGAGGACACAGTATCCGTTGAGGCAGCTGCACAAGCCGAGGCCACAGCAGGCAGATGGCGATCCAGCTGCCGGGCGGCGCAGAGTTCAGCAATGGTGTGCTCCACCATGAAACTCTGCACGGCCAGAGGCCTCCAGCCATCAAAAATCGCCAATCGCCAGTGTGCCGCCTGCCGTTGCAGGTGGGCCTGGGCCAGCAGCAGCCGTTCGATCACCCCATAACGCAACCGAAAGGGACTGCCCTGGGGGCCATAGGGGGCACCGAGCAGGACATAGGGATGGGGTTGGAGACGCCAGAGCTGGGGGGGTAAATCGCAGAGGGGCTCAGCGCAATCTCGAATCGGAATCGAACTCCAGGGACGCATGCAGCTCCAGCAAGCCAGGCCATTCAAATCCGGCAAGCCCAGGAGCAGGCCCATCAATTCCAACGCACCAAGCAAGCCAGGCCCATCATTCCAGTGCACCAAGCCCTCGAGGGCCAACAAAAGCCAAGGCCAGGTCAATGGCAGCAGCAGCCGAACAGCAGGGGCCATCGCAGCGCAGCCACCAGGTCTACTTATTGCAAGTCGGAGTCACTATGACTTAAGCTGGATCCGTTGCCCTGGTCGGGCCCATTGGCCTGGCCGGCTGCAGCATTGATTCCAGTTCCTGAGACCCAAACCATGCTCACCAATCGCGTTCCGGCCGTGACCTTCAAGACCCGCGTGCGCGATGAAAGCGTGCCGGGTCCAAACCCCTTCCGCTGGCAGGACCTCACCAGTGATGAGATCTTCAATGGCAAGAAGGTGGTGCTCTTTTCCCTGCCCGGCGCCTTCACCCCCACCTGCTCATCAAACCACTTGCCGCGCTATGAGGAACTGCACGAAGAGTTCCAAGCCCTAGGCGTAGATCAAATCATCTGTGTATCAGTAAACGATGCGTTTGTGATGTTTCAGTGGGGCAAGCATGTGGGAGCAAAAAATGTATTTTTGCTGCCGGATGGCAACGGTGAATTTACCCGCAAGATGGGAATGCTAGTCGACAAGAGCAATCTTGGCTTTGGAATGCGTTCCTGGCGCTACTCGATGCTGATCAATGATGGCAGCATCGAAAAAACCTTCATCGAAGAACAATTTGGTGACAACTGCCCCGTGGATCCCTTTGAGGTTTCCGATGCAGACACGATGCTCGCCTATCTCCAAGGAGCTGACTGTGCAGGTGTCAGCGCACCGCGCCTGGCCTTCGAAGGCTGAAAACACTGGCAAAGCCAGCTTTTATTTATAGCCAGCTAAACAAACCAAGCAAATGGTCAGGGTTGCTTACAGCAGGGCCCTGACCCGGCGGGCCAGGGCTTCCAGGGGGACGCCGTCGGGGGGGCGCTCACAGCGCTCTCCGCTGTTGGCATCCATCCATACCGGGTGTTGACCATGCCAGAGCAGCGGTGCCAGGGGTTGGTGGGGCCGGCTGAGCATCAGATTCAAGCTGCTACCACTGCGGTAGATCTCCAGCTCTAAGTCAGCTGCCCCCTGGCGTTCGCCCGCTGGATCGCGGGCTTCTAGTTGCACGCAGCAGTCGAAACTGCCAGCGACTGGTTGATCGATATAGCGGGCCCCATAGCGCAGGGGTTTGAGGCAAAGCTCCGCCGCCGCCGCCAGTTGCTGCAATAAGCCATCGAAAAGACTTAACAGATCTAAACCAATCTCACTGGCTAGGCCAGTCTCATTCAAGTCAGCATCACTAACTAACCCAGCCTCACTGGTTTGATGGGCATCAAAGGGGGGCAGGCCAGCGGGCTCGGGATCAGGGAATTGCACGTATCGCTCGCACCACCAACCGCAGCGGACCGGCCCGGAAGCCGGGGTTGAGGCCACCGCTGTCATTGAATTTGGAATGGAGCAGCTGCAGGCGGCTGATCCGCCGGGCATCAAAGCACAAAGGTAGGCCCAGGGGGCGGGCCCGCACGCTGGCCGTGAGCCGAGAGAAGGGGATCTGGATGCGGCTGATGCCGCTGGGCTGGGTGGAGAATTCAGCCACCCAGCGCAGGCCGCCAGGAATTAGCTCAGCGGCACCGGTTACCCGGTCGCCGCAGGCGATGGCGAGCTTGTAGCGACGCCCATCTCCTTCCAACTCAAATTCCAGGGCGCCATAGGCGGAGAGATCGAGGGGAGGGGCGTATTCGGGCGAGCGACAGCTCACAAAGCCACCTCCTTCCTCCACCACCTCAGATTCCATCAGCAGGCCAGCGGAACCGGCGCTGCAGCTGCCGGAGCTGCGCCCCCCCATGATCGTGTCGTTCAGGGCAGACCAGCCCGAGAAGCCATCGCCAGAGAACAGGAGCAAGGAAGCAGACGTTGTCATGCCGGCAGTTTGATTGGCAATTGCTGATGGGGCTGGCGGAGGGGGAGGCGCATCAAAGGGCATGGCTGGCGGCGCGAGATCAGCCGCTGGGTGATTTATGTAGTTCAGCCTGGCGCAGCCAGTCCCTCTGCGGCGGCAAGTCCCTCTGTGGCAGCCAAGTCCGCCAACACCAGCACTGTGCTCTGCGGTTGCACCAATTTGGCTGGCGTACGTTCTGGCGACTCACTGGGATCGAACAGTCTTGCCAGGGCCTGGCGCTTGCCAGCGCCGCTGACCAGAAACACCACCTGGCGAGCGGCAGACAGCACTGGAGCGGTGAGCGTGATCCGCTCCAGCCCCTTACCTGTTCCGACCGTTACCCAGCGATCGTTGACGGCCGGCGCTTCTGTGCCTGGAAACAGGGAAGCCGTGTGGCCATCGTCGCCAAGGCCCAGCAAGATCAGGTCGAATACCGGTGGTTCGCCGCTACATAGCTGACCCAATTGCTGTTCATAGAGATGGGCAGAGGCTGCCGGGCTGTCCGCAGCGGTGGGCACCGGATGAAAACATGCCTGCCGCCCTGGCTCCTGGGCCAGCAGGGTTTCGCTGAGCATGAGGGCGTTGCTGGAGGGATCAGTGGCGCTCACCCAACGCTCATCACCTAGCAACACATCCACCCTCTGCCAGGGCAGGTGTTGCTGCCCCAGTAGCCGGTAGGCCGCCGCCGGCGTTGAACCACCCGCCAGGGCGATCTGGGCCCGCTCCCTTTGCTCAAGGGCCAGATCAATGGCCACGGCGATCCGCTCAGCGGCCCGGCGAGCCAGCTGCTCGGCATCGACG
>CANHSW010000020.1 GCA_947463165.1 Cyanobacteriota bacterium | reverse complement strand
TGGGCCGCCACCGCAGCACCAATAAATCCCGCAGCGCCGGTTACCAGTATTGGTCGCTGCGATTGTGCTGAAGTCAGGATTCAGATCGCCAAGACAATCATCCTAGCTGGAGTATTTATCCACAGCAGCCAGCGGGGGCCAACGCCCAGGCAGGGATCACAGCAAGCCGATCACAGCCGGTCGATCACAGCCGGTGCTTTACACCAGGCAGAACGCAGCCGCCAGAGCGCCTCAATCATATAAATCCTGGGGCGGCTGGTCCCGCAGCCGCGGATTGGCCAGGTCTTTGCTGGAAAGCTGGATCTCTACCCCATCGCCGCAGGGGGGCCAGGCGATGGCCAGATCGGGATCATCCCAGGCAATCCCCCGTTCACTCTGGGGATGGTAGTAATTGGAGCAGAGATAGCAGAAGTCGGCAATCTCACTGAGCACCAAAAAGCCATGGCCAAAACCTGGCGGCACCCAGAGCTGGTGATGGTTCAGATCGTCCAGCACCGCCCCCACCCATTGGCCAAAGCTGGGGGAGTGGCGGCGCAGATCCACAGCCACATCAAACACCGAGCCCCGCGCACAGCGCACCAACTTGCCCTGGGGCTGCACCAATTGGTAATGCAGCCCCCGCAGTACGCCCTGGCGGCTACGGGATTGGTTGTGCTGCACCAACTCCGGGATGCCCGCCTGCTGCAGCACGTTCTGCCGCGCCGTCTCGACAAAAAAACCGCGCTGATCGCCAAATACCTGGGGCACCAGCAGCAGCACCTCGGGAATCGCCTGGGGAATGATCTGCATGAAAAACCTCAGATGCCGAGGGCAGCGCCATACTGACCCGCCAGATAACCCGCGTATTCAGCCGAAAGCAGCGGTTCCCACCAGCAGCGGTTGGCCAGATACCAGGCCACGGTGCGCCGCAGCCCCTGCTCCACACTCACCTCCGGCTGCCAACCAAGCTCCGCCTCAATCCGGGAAGCATCGATGGCATAGCGCCGATCATGGCCGGGCCGATCAGCCACAAATGTGATCAATTCGCGGCTGGGGCGCCGCGGCAAATCTGGTGCCAATTCATCCATCAGATCACAGAGCAGATGCACAAGATCGAGGTTGGCCACCTCATTGCGGCCGCCGATGCAGTAGGTGCGACCAGGAGTGCCCGCCAACAGAATGCGCTCCAGGGCCCGGCAGTGATCGGCCACATAGAGCCAATCGCGCACGTTGCTGCCATCTCCGTACACCGGAATCGGACGGCCCAGCAGGATATTGATCAAGGTGAGCGGGATCAACTTCTCGGGGAAGTGATAGGGACCGTAGTTATTGGAGCAATTGCTCACGATTACGGGCAGGCCGTAGGTGTGCTGCCAAGCCCGCGCCAGATGATCGCTGGCCGCCTTGCTGGCCGCATAGGGCGAGCGGGGCCCGTAGGCCGTGGTTTCAGAGAAGGGCGGATCGCCGGGCTCCAGGCTGCCAAACACCTCGTCGGTACTTACATGCAGGTAGCGCCAATGCTCGGGCTCACCGGCCCGCTGCCAATGGGCGCGAAAGGCCTCCAGCAGGGTGAAGCTGCCGGTGACATTGGTGGCCAGGAAGGCCCCGGGGGAGCTGATCGAGCGATCCACGTGGCTCTCGGCCGCCAGGTGGGCCAAATGGCTGATCTCGTGGTCGGCGAGCAGGCGATCCACCAGGGCCCGATCGGCGATATCGCCCTCCACAAAAGTGACCTGCCGGGCCTGGATCAGGGGTTCAATCGTGGCCCGGTTGCCGGCGTAGGTGAGCGCATCGAGCACCACCAGTCGATCCTGGGGATGAGCTGCACACCAATGGTGCACCAGGTTGCCGGCGATAAACCCGGCGCCACCGGTGATCAGCAGATGGCGGCTCATCGCCACGACTCCAGGCACTGGCGCAGATCCTCGCGCCACAGGGGCACCTCTAGCCCAAAGGCCTGGCTAAAGCCACTGCAATCCAACCTGGAATTGAGCGGTCGCGGCGCCGGCAGAGGGTAGTCAGAGCTGGGGATCGCCAACAGCTCGGGAGCTTTGCCGATCAACCCCAGCGCCAGGGCCTGGTCGATGATCTCCTGGGCGAAGCCATGCCAACTCACCGCTGGCTGGCCCGCATAGTGGTGAATTCCCCAGGGGAAGGGGCCCGTCAGGGGCGAGCGCCGGGCGATGGCCGGCTCCGCCAGCTGCAACAGCGCCCGCGCGATCGACTCAGCACTGGTGGGTCCGCCCACCTGGTCGTCCACCACCCGCAACTGGGGGCGTTCGGCCGCCAGACGCAGCATGGTGCGCACAAAATTTGCCCCCTGTTGGCCAAACACCCAGCTCACCCTCAACAGCAGAGCCTGCCCCTGGGCCGCCAGCAACTGGCGCTCGCCGGCCAGCTTGCTGGCTCCGTAGACCCCCAGGGGATTGGGGAGATCGCCAGGGCTCCAGGGCCGCAGGCCATCGCCGGCGAACACGTAGTCGGTGGAGAGCTGAAACAAGGGCAGACCGCGCTCGGCGCAAAGGCGAGCGATCACGCCCACGGCATCGCCATTCACCGCCATCGCCAAGGCCGCTTCTGACTCGGCCCGATCCACGGCGGTGTAGGCGGCGGCATTGATCGCCAGGGCGGGTCGATGCAGGTCGAGCAGCGCCCTGAACTGGTGCTCCAGCGATACACCTGCGGCCAAATCGAGCTGCGGCCTACCCGCCACCAGCAGCGGGCGCTGGGGCAGCCAGGTGGGAGCCAACCGCTGCAGGGCACTGGCCACCTGACCGCTGCGGCCAATCAACAAGATCGGATCGAGGCGGCCAGTCAATGACGATTCCATAGATGTAGCTGCAATCAGAGAATTTACGTTTTAGAGATCTAGACACTGGATATCCATACCCTACGGATCTGCCTAGTTTTTGGCAACCTTTGAATTTAGGCAGCCTTTGGATTTCGGCAGCCTTTGGATTGTGGCAAAGGCTGAATTGTGGCAACCTCTAGATTTCGGCCACCAGGAGATCTAGCTGGCCTGGGGCAAATCTGGCATCACAACCCCTCGGCGATCAATCCGTCCAGATAGGCTCCATAGCCGCTCTTGCGCAGCGGCGCCGCCAGGGCCGCCAACTGCTCGTCTGCGATCCAGCCCTGGCGCCAGGCCACCTCCTCCGGGCAGCCGATTTTGAGCCCTTGACGCTTCTCCAGGGTGCGGATGTAGCTGCCGGCCTCGTGCAGCGAATCGCAGGTGCCCGTATCCAGCCAGGCCATACCGCGGCCCATCAGTTCCACCTGCAGCTGACCGGCCTCCAGATAGAGGCGATTGAGATCGGTGATCTCCAACTCCCCCCGGGGGGAGGGGCGCACCTGCTTGGCAAGCTCCACCACCTGCTGGTCATAGAAGTAGAGGCCGGTGACGGCATAGTTGGAAGCTGGTCGCTCGGGCTTTTCCACCAGAGACACCACCTGCCGATCGCCCTTCTCGCCCAGCTGCCAACCCACCACGCCGTAGCGCTGGGGATCGGCCACCCGATAGGCAAACACCGTGGCGCCTTGACTGCGCTGGGTAGCTGCCTGCAGGCCACAGGAGAGATCGTGGCCATAGAAAAGATTATCGCCGAGGATCAGGGCCGCCGGAGCGCCGGCAAGAAAGGCCTCGCCAATCAAGAAGGCCTGGGCCAGACCATCGGGACTGGGCTGCACGGCGTAGCTGAGCGATAGCCCCCAGCGGCTGCCATCACCCAAAAGCTGCTCGAACAGCGGCAGATGATCAGGGGTGGAGATCAATAAAATCTCACGGATACCCGCCAGCATCAAGGTACTGAGCGGATAGTAAATCATCGGCTTATCATAAACCGGCAATAGCTGTTTACTGATCGCCTGGGTGATCGGATGCAGGCGAGTGCCACTACCGCCGGCCAGGATGATGCCGCGGCGCTGGGGCATTGAGGATGTCAAGCTCATCGGAATTGGCTGCTGTTTAGGCGGTTAGGATGGCGGGCATTCATCTAATGTGACGGCAATTCACCCAAGGGACTGCCGAAAGTAGGCGATCGTGGCATCCAAGCCCTGCCCGAGGTCAATGCTGGGCTGCCAACCCAGCTCTTGCATGGCCAGGGCGATTACAGGCTGGCGCTGCAGGGGATCATCGGCGGGCAGAGGACGATGGATCAATTGCAGATCTGGATTGATCTTGGCACACACCATCTCGGCAAGCTGGCGAATCGAAAACTCGTCGGGATTGCCAATGTTAATCGGCCCCATATGATCGGAATTCATCATGCGAATCAAACCCTCCACTAGGTCATCGACATAGCAAAACGAGCGGGTCTGGGAACCCTGTCCATAGAGAGTAAGCGGCTCTCCCCGCAGCGCCTGGACGATGAAATTACTGACCACCCGCCCATCATCCGGCAGCATTCTCGGCCCATAAGTATTAAAAATTCTCACGACGCGAATGGCTACTCCATGCATACGATTATAGTCGAAACAGAGAGTCTCCGCAATGCGTTTGCCCTCGTCATAGCAACTGCGCGGGCCGATCGTATTCACAGAGCCCCGATAGCTTTCCGGCTGGGGGTGCAACTCCGGGTCGCCGTACACCTCACTGGTGCTGGCCAGCAGTAACCGGGCGCCGACCCGCCGGGCCAAACCCAACATGTTGTAAGTGCCCAGGAAACTGGTCTTGGCCGTCTTGATCGGGTTGTGCTGGTAGTGCACCGGGGAGGCAGGACAGGCCAGGTGCCAGATGCGATCCACCTCCAAGCGAATCGACTCGGTCACATCGTGGCGAATCAATTCAAAGCGCGGGTGGCCGATCCACTGAGCAATGTTGGCCTTGCGGCCGGTGAAATAGTTATCCAGGCAGATCACCTCCTCACCGGCCTGCATCAGCCGATCCACCAGGTGGGAACCCAGGAAGCCGGCGCCGCCTGTGATCAGGTTGCGAAGCGGAGAAAGGGGCATCAGAAAAGCCTTCTAGCCGGCAGGAGGTCAACGACCATGGCGATCAGCAGAGAACCTATGGCAACGGCACGAAAGGTTGGGCGATAACAGAGATCAACCTTAATCTAAGCCTGCCGGCTCTTATGGAAGCCCTGAAAAACCCGACCCATGATCAAACTAGACCCGAGGCCAGCATGACCCTAGCGCCAGGTTCGGCGAGATCAGACTCAGCCACCCCTACGCCCAGGGCAAAAAAGAGAAATAATATAGCAATTCATCGACATATAGAAGCGGCTGAGATGGCAGCTATATCGCCAAAAACGCAAGCTACGCCCAGGCCAGGGTGAGTGGCCAATCGCGGCGATGGGCCCGTGCAGCCATTCCAAATCCCCTCAGCACCACCATCACCAGGGCGGGCAAGAGGGCCGCCAGCAGCAGCAGCGGCGCCAGGCCATAGAGGAGCATGAAGTCCCTGGGCAGATGCAGACCGATCAAGCCCGCCAGCAACACCGCGACAGCCAGCAGCACTCTCACCAATAACAACCGCCAGCCACGCTGACGGCGACGGCGACGGCGACGACGACGGCCTGGGTTTCCTATGGCAAGGGCCCCAGCCAGGACTGGTTCACCAGGGCCCCATAGCGATCGAGGCGCGAGGACAGAGCCGCCAGTGAATGGGTAATCGGGTTGCCGCTGCGCTGGGGCTTGCTCAACCACCAGCTGACGGTGCTGCGCAACAGGGCCAGCTTGAAGCGCGGCGCCCTCACCCAGCCGATCAGCGCCATTCAAGGCCGTGGCGTAGTGGCGCCAGGCCCTTCTCCAGATGGCCCAACCCCAACAGTGGCTGTAGATGGAGAAGTAGTTACTAGTTAGCTGAAAGCTGGGCTGAGGCCGCTGCTGGTTGTTGGCGGCGATGACACCGATGTGCTCGCCATCGCGATAGCGATCCAACAACTCCTGGCCACAAGGAAAGAAGCTGAGGTATAACGGCATGTCGCATTTTATGAGAATAGTTTACTGCTTCTGGGCAAGTAGCCAGTCGATGGCCCCGCCGGGGGCCCTGCGGCAGCCCAGGTTCGTCTGCCTGAGCAGCAACTGCAGCTCGGAGGGCCAGTCGTTGCCGCCCCCCAGCTGGCGCAGCCAAAACCGCCAGCGGCTGGCCTGACTGCCCCAGATCCGGTTAGATCAGCTGGTGAAATTAGTTTGGCTGGCATGGGCGCAGGGGGACAGGGCTGAAATGTGGTGGCGAACCCCTTGGCTGAAACAGCGCTGGCTGATGCTCGGCCTGGCCCTAGCTGACGGGCTGCTGCTGCTCGGCTCTTACAACTTGATGTACTGGCAGCAGTTCCAGCTCTGGGTGGGGCTCACCAGCTCAATCGCCACCTTGATCCTCTGCTGGCTAGCCAGCTCCTACTTGTTGGGGCGCTATTCCAAACCGGATCCTGGCCAGCCGGACAGCCGCCGGCGACGGCTGGCCTCCACCCTGCTGGTGGCGGCCCTGGGGCTGGTGGCGGTGGTGTTGTTCAGCTGGGGCCTGCGATCGGACGACCCCCGCACCTTCCGCGGTTTCGTGCTGCCCGTACTGGGCAGCGCCAGCCTGGGATCGGCAGCGGCCCAACTCTGGGTAACCGGCCAACAAAAGCGGCTGCAGCACTGGCTGCTGGTGGGTTCAGCCCAGGAGCTGAACCTGCTGCGGCGGGAGCTGGCCCACCACCCCTCCAGCAGCCCCCTGGCGATCGACTACTGCGATAGCCAGTCCCTGGGCCATCACGCCAGCCCCGGCTCAATGGAGGTGGACGGCATCGCCGTCAGTGAACAGGCCAACCTGTCGGATCCACTGATAGAAGAATTGCTGGCCAAGCGCGGTAGCGGGGCGGTGCTGTGCAGCCTGGTGAGCTGGAGTGAACAGCAGCTGCAGAGGGTGCCGCCGGAGCTGTTCTCCAGCCGCTGGCTGGTGCAGGCCGAGGGCTTTGAACTGCAGCCGGGCCGCTGGGGCTGGCGCGTCAAGCGGCTGGGCGATCTGCTGGTGGCCACGGCGCTGCTACTGGCCGGCACCCCGCTGCTGCTGCTGGCGGCCGCCGCGATCCGCCTGGAAGACGGCGGCCCGGTGCTCTACGGCCAGATGCGCACGGGCCTCTACGGCCAGCCCTATCGGGTCTGGAAACTGCGCAGCATGGTGCTGGATGCCGAGCGCCAGGGGGCCCGCTGGGCCCACCGCGACGACCCCCGCATCACCCGCGTGGGCCAACTGCTGCGGCGCCTGCGCATCGATGAGCTGCCCCAGCTGATCAGCGTGCTGCAGGGGGACATGAGCCTGATTGGCCCCCGCCCCGAACGCCCCGAGCTAGAGGTGATCCTGGAGCAGAACATTCCCCACTACCGCGTGCGCCACTGGATCAAGCCCGGCCTCAGTGGCTGGGCCCAGGTTTGCTTTCCCTATGGCGCCAGCCTGGAAGACAGCCGCATGAAACTCAGCTACGACCTCTACTACCTGCGCAACGCCAACCCACTCCTAGACTTCCTTATCCTCCTCAAGACAATCAGGCTGGTAAGCCTCGCCAAAGGTGCCATTCCCCACGCCGTTGCCAAAGTACAGCTTCTGCAGCGGTGAGGCTTTGCAGCTTTTAGCGACATATACAGATCCCAGCCAGGGCAGGGCAGGGCAGGGCAGGGCGGGGCGGGGCCCGCCGTAGTAGCCGGTCGCCATATAGCCCCCCACCTTATGACGCTCTTTGGCCAAAAACTTGTGAACCACTTGCCCATGGCCTACCTTGCCGCGATCGAAACTGAATCCCTAACCGCCGATATCCAGGCACCAACTCGGTAACATTTCGCCCTCAGACGCCAAGAAAAACAGATATTACCTTAATCGGCAAGCCAGCCGCTGCACCTTCATTGAGAAAATCTATCGCTTAATTGCGGTACTCCATTGCAATTGAGTCTGCTCGTTTTGCTGCCAGAGGAGCTTGCGGTTTTTAAGCGCAACCGCTTCGCGGTAGCTTTCCGCTACAGCAACGTTGCTACTACAGCCTCCGGCCGACTTGGCTACGCCTCGTAAACGGCAAGTGTCTTCTCCATTTTTTGCAGTTCACTTGCAAGACATCGATTTAACGAATAAATTCCCGGTTCTGGCGGAGCAACTCTTTCTGATCGCCGCCGCTCGGTACACTCTTGCTGTTGGCATCCTCTGCCACCTGGAGCCAACGGGCAAGCTGTTAGAGAAACAGACCCCGATCAAGGCGATAAGCACCCAGATCAGCGCCGCTCAAACCCGCAACCTGGATCACAGCTGCCAGCTTGTTGGCAGCGCTGTGTATGCCTACCGAAAACAACTGGCCTGTCTGCTACCAGCGATGGCGCCAGCTGTAGGGGTCTGGGCGTTCGCCCCTGCGGAACGGGCGATTTCAGTCAGGCATGCCCGCTATGGCCTCCGGCTGACTTCGTCTATGGGGGCTCATCCGTTGGCGAATCTCGGCCCGCAGCTCGGAGTCGCAAGGCGATTGCATCAGTCCTGGTAGTGGGGGCAGGTTCGTGTTTCAGACATCGCAAGATACCTCCTCTGCGTTCGAGCAGATGTATAAAATTTACACGCAGCTTCCTAACCCGCAGGCTTCTTGGACCACAACCCAAGGCATGCAGTGACATGCATTGTTCTTACCAAAGACAACCAAACAGAGCTCGTTGACACTTTTCTTTCTATTTTATCACAAAAGGTGTCAACTTCAGGCCCTCACCTCCAATGTTGCTCAAGTCACTTCTGCGAGATTTTGATTGTTGATGGGAGTGTTGAGCCCATTGCCATTCCTTGGCTCATCGGCAAGGTGGGCACATCTGACCGCCTGAAAGCTTGCGGATTCTCAATCCATATTCTGCGCCAGTATCCGCCATCTGGCATCTATACTGCGATGAACCTAGGCCTGGTCAATGCCCAGGGAGAATCGTTAATATTTATGAACTCTGGCGATAGCTTTTATGATGAATTCTCTCTTCATCGACTTGTCGATGCTCGATACGAACACCGACGCTCGACAGGTCGATGGCCCCGAGTTGTTTTCGGACAGGCGTTAATTATGCCAGTTGGCAACCACCTGCCATCTTGGCTTGTGCCTGACCCACATATATCCGATATTTCGCGATGGCTTAGGGCTTTTACGCCCAATCATCAGACAATGCTGGTGGATAGCTTGTGGGTTTCCCAAAATCACTTTGTCCTTGATGCACCTCATAGCGCTGATCTTACTTGGATGCGCTCAGCGCTTGATCGCAACAGCAGCTACAGTTATCTTGGGGAACCGGTTGCCAGATTTCGCCTGGGTGGAGTCTCAAGTAGACTTCCCGACTACAGAACTCTTGTACTCAGGCTGAAAGAGCCTTCTCGTAGACCTCTCGAAAAGTTTGCCGAGATCTGCAAATTCTTTCTTTACCCCTTACAGACTATTTACCCGCTGGCTATGTCCCTAAAGTCTCGCCTAATTGGATTTATTTACTGAAATGCCTTTCATTAGCATTATCTGCCCTTATCGAAATTCTCTTCCTTTTCTCCAGGCGCTTGTTTCAAATGTCAGAAGCCAAACATTTTTAGACTGGGAGCTAATTTTAATTGATGACGGCTCAATGGATGGTGGCGCCGAAGTGGCACATCTATTGGCTCGTAAAGATAGTAGAATACGCTCTTTATCTGCTCCCGTTCGGAGAAAAGCGGATGCCGATGGCCCCTGGTGGCCAAGAAACCACGGAATCGCCTGCAGCCAAGGGCGACTGATCGCCTTTTTAGACGTAGATGACTTATGGCACCCAACCAAGCTAGAACGACAGATCCATTATCTTACCACAACTCACTCAGATTTATGTATTACAGGCTATGCTAGATTTGCCGATCAAGACGTGATGCTACGCTCCTGGCGCCTGCCTCCTGAAACGGTTAACTACGCACGCCTAAGACTAGGCAACGCAATCCCTTTGTTGACCGTTTTGATTAAGCGAGAGTTTATTTCCCATGGTTTTAGGCCCGCCAAGCACGAAGACTATCTTCTATGGCTAGATTCTTTTCGTGCTCGACCAGACATGACATGCTCTACCGTCCCAGAACTCCTAGCTTTTCATCGAAGGCATAAAGATAACCTTACGGCGTCTCGCGTCGCCATGGCTGCCTGGGCCTACTCTGTATATAGGTGGCATGGCTGTTCGATCGTTTCCAGCATGGCCAGCCTAGTGCCTTGGTTTGCCAATCAATATGTGCAATGGATTCGATGTTTTCACAATCCTTTATTATGCACTCTTTCCCATGCGCTTCAGATTGAATCAGCCTTGAGTCTTCCACCCAAAGTTTAGAGAACCCCTGAACAATCCCTTGGAGCGGCATCCGAGTGAGCAATGAGATTTTAGTTAGCGCGGGGAACAAGCCCAGCGCCCCTAGGGTGACATTTTCGGGAACAGCTCCAGACCTTTGGCCGCCGCGCCCGTCACTGCCTGCGCAGCAGGTGATCTGATCAGCTTCCACAAGGCATTGCCGAACTGCCAGATCTGTCGCGGCATCCACTTTCCAGGTTTGGGCTGCTCTTGCTCAGCTGAATGTAGAGGGCTTTGAGGGCCTGCAGCAGCAGTGGATGGCGGCAATCCCGATAGAACGCGCGGCTCGCAGTGGGTCATAGTGGCGGCCATGGTGATCGTGTTCCTGCAGGGCCTGAGCCGCGCTGCTGCTGCGGCGATGGAGCTGCTGGGCCAGCAATGGGGACTGGCGTGGCTGCGGCGGGCTCATCCGCCTTCTCACCTCAGCTTTTGCGGTCTCGCTGTAACGACGCATTGAACGACTCCATCAAGCCCCCTGGTGGTGAAAATGGTCGGGATGGAGAGGCGTCAACTTTCCTGGCAGATGGGGCTCCGACAGCAGCCGATTGGCCCGTTCCAACAGCGCAATCACGATCTCAGCGCTGACGCTGGCACTGGGGTGATCCAGCGCTTCCCACAGCAGCGGGATGGCTCTGCCGTGGGCCACCACGGAGAGAACCACCACGCAGCAGCGGTTCCACAGCATCGTGGTGTCGAGTGCCAGATGCAAGGGATGGCCTGGCTTTTGCCAGTGCTGGATCGCCCACAGCACCAGGGGGCCATAGAGCGCCTCAACGTCGATGCGGCTGTTGCTCAACCAGCGCTGAGCGCGTCGCTGCCAGTTGGCGGCCAGGCGGTGGCCCAGAGGCAGCACGCTGTTCCAGCGCTCGAAACAGAGGCTCTGGCTGAGCAGCAACCCGGCGACCATCCGGCTCAGCAGCACCAGGTGCCGCTGAGCCACTCAATGGCTGTGTTGACGCAAGAGGCCGATCAGCTCACGATGGAGCCGGGTCTGGGGATCCACGGGGGATTGGTTTGGTTTCGCAGCCCCACGCTCCCATGGCTCCCTACCGACCCCATTGCCTGAGACCCAAACGGCCACATGGGTGCTTGGCCTTGCGTCGGTCAGTCAGGCCATGGCGTCCAATTCGCCAGTGGCGCCATCTGCCGCAGTCGCCTGCTCACGGTCACAACCCCCTTGCGGCAACAGGGCCGGGACCTCTGGCATTTTCTGGAGCAGGCCTGGATCGCCCATCACCGCGGCGGGGTGATGCCTTCCTTACTGCCGGATCCCAGAACTGCTCAACACAAGCCGTTGCTTTTTGGATCGCACTGTGACGAGCGATCAGCGGTGGATTGGCCCAGGGGTCTGCCATGACCTCTGAATGCCAACAGAGAACAAGCCTTCTTCTTGTAGCGATCAAAGAGCAGATGCTCAATAAGAAGGTCTGATAATTGGACTTAGCGGCAATCAGGGCGGCAAAAGCAGGGGTTAGCAGCCCAGTGGCAGGTACCGCCAGCGCCCTGGTAGAATGCCGCAGTCAGATCAAGCTCCAAGAGGATGTTTAATTACAGACAATAATTTTTGTTAAAAAATTTCCAACCACACTCTCGACTTCAAACATCGGCCATCTATTTATCTCACTATTCCCAATTCACAAACACGTTACCCATGCGAATGGATTCACCGACCAATTAAGTCCTGGAACTATGGTCAACGCCCTTAAGCCTGCATCGCAACCATTTTTCAAATGACTGTCAACCAATATCTTCCTCGGAGAATGATTAGCCTCCCTAGGCGGATGCTAAAATCGAATATATTAAAATTTGAAACTTTATCGCTGTGGCGGTATCGAGGATTTATAATTGGGAGCATCAAAAGAGAGTTTCAAGCTAAGTACAGGGGTTCTCTTTTGGGTGTTGTTTGGACAATAATCAGTCCTCTATCAATGATACTTGTCTACACGGTCATATTTTCGGGTGTAATGCAGGCCAAGATTCCCGGTGCCGCAGGTGAACGAACAAGCAGCTACGGAATATATCTATGTGCTGGAATACTGGCATGGGGATTTTTTTCGGAAATTGTAAGCCGAGCACAAAACATTTTTTTAGATAACGCAAATTTACTCAAGAAAATATCATTTCCACGATTGTGCCTTCCAGTCATTATTGTCTTGAATGCAAGCATCAATTTTCTGATTATTTTTGCTCTATTTACAGCTTTTTTAGTGATATCAGGCAATTTTCCTGGCTACTCTTATTTTTCACTACTACCTTTAATGTCTATTCTCATTTGTTTTTCAATCAGCCTGGGATTAACGCTTGGAATTTTAAATGTATTCTTTCGAGATGTCGGACAATTATTTGGAATCTGTCTGCAGTTCTGGTTTTGGTTCACCCCGATTGTTTATTCCGAGAACATACTGCCAAGCAAAATTAGGTATTTATTGAGAATTAATCCTATGTCACCAATTATTGAAAGCTTTCACAGAGTTATTGTAACGGGTTTGTGGCCCAACTGGGAATCTTTAATTTACCCAGTCTCGCTGAGTCTGGTTCTTGGTTTGTCAGGATATAGTTTATTTCGCAGTAACATCGCCGATATTATGGATGAACTATAATGGGAACCATTAACGTCAGTCATCTGGGGAAAGCGTACAAGTCATACACTAGTCGTTGGTCGCGTCTAGCTGAATGGATTACGCCTAGTCGCCGTCCACGTCACTCACTGAAGTGGATTCTTCGAGACATTACTTTTAGTGTCGACACGGGTAAAGCAGTGGGAATTATTGGGATTAATGGTGCCGGCAAAAGTACATTGCTCAAGATGATAACTGGTACAATAAAGCCGACAGAGGGTCATTTTGATATAACTGGGACTGTGGCCGCAATGCTTGAGCTAGGGATGGGGTTTCATCCCGACTTTACCGGACGGCAAAATGCAGTCATGGCGGGCCAACTTTTAGGCATTGGCTCGGAAGAGATGTCTACTTTGATGCCAAAAATTGAAGAATTTTCAGAAATAAGCGATTACTTCGATCAACCATTGAGAGTCTATTCTAGCGGAATGAGTGTGCGCCTAGCCTTTGCTGTTGCATCAGCGAAACGGCCTGACATCTTGATCATTGACGAGGCTTTATCAGTAGGCGACGCTTATTTTCAACAGAAAAGTTTTAAGCGTATTCGTCAATTTCAGTCAGAAGGAACAACCTTATTGCTAGTTTCTCACGACATTGCAGCTGTACGAAATATTTGCGATCATGTCATCTGGCTAGACAAAGGAAGAATTAGGGGGAAAGGTCAAACAAAAGACGTGATTGATTCATACGCTGCATCACTCTACGAAAAGAATCAGAAGATAACTAGTGAAGTTAATAGTGAAACGATTAATCCCCCTCCCAAGCAGGCAACGCCGAGCTGGTCCCGTGATGCACGGCAAGATTTTATTAACATTACTAATTTGAGAAATGATATTAGGGTGTTTGATTTCGATGAAAATGCATCTCGCTGGGGAGATAGCAGTGCAAAAGTCTCGAATGTGAGACTAACTGATGTAGACGGAAATATTTTTTCGTGGATGATAGGTGGAGAAGAGGTTCTGCTAACGGTTGAGGTTCAAGCGTTGTGTGATATCAAAAGCGTCATGCTAGGATTCGTCGTACGAGACCGCTTAGGCCAAGCCCTCTTTGGCGACAATACATTTCTCAGTACCGCTGAGAAACCCGTCTCGGCAAATTCAGGACAGACTATTAATGCAGTCTTTCGCTTCCTTATGCCAATACTACCACATGGTAGCTATTCAATTACCGCTGCTGTTGCGGCAGGCACCCAAGATGATCATGTCATTCATGACTGGATTGATCAAGCCGTTATGCTTGAGTCTCATAATCGTTCAGCAGTGAGCGGAATGATTGGAATTCCCATGCATCAAATTAGCATAACAACAACCTAAATCTATTTCGCTGACGCACCCATGTACAAAGCCGAGTACTTTCAGTCAGATCATTACCAACGTCACAATCAAAGGCGACAGGAGCATTTAGCAACTTTAGGATTTCCCTTGGAAGGGAAGACTGTGCTTGAAGTGGGTGCAGGCATTGGCGATCACACCTCTTATTTTCTGGATCATAAATGTCGTGTCACAAGCACAGATGGGCGACCTGAATTAGTTTCTATTATCAAGCAACGGCACCAATCAGTTCGTGCGATTCAGTGGGATGTAGAGGAGAGCCCGCCAGCGCAGATTGATCCTCATCAAGTTGTCTATTGCTATGGAATTCTTTATCATGTTAAAAACCCAGACTTTGCATTAAGTAATCTAGCAGCTCTTTCCTCCGAGTTGTTACTACTTGAAACCTGTGTCTCATTTGGTGAAGAAATCTCTGTTAACTTGGTGAATGAATGCTCTGAGGATCCAACTCAAGCACTAAATGGAAAAGGTTGTCGACCAACTAGGCCTTGGATTTTCTCAACACT
>CANHSW010000019.1 GCA_947463165.1 Cyanobacteriota bacterium | reverse complement strand
TTGGTCACCTCGAAAAATTGGCCGTTCGATTTCCGCGAGTTAATGATAAGCAAGTTGCCAGCAGGTTTCTGGCGCCCTGAAATCGCTGAGATTTAGAATTTCCGATCTGCGCTTTAGCTAGGCCCGTTTCGCTAGACCGGTTTAGCTAGACCGGTTCAGCTAGACCAGTTCAGCTAGACAAGCCCCTCCCTGTCCCCCAACGGAGCCGCCCAGCAGATGAGCCTCGAGCAACTCGACGCCTTTATCGCCCACGCCCAGCAGCAGCCCGAACTCCAGATCAAGCTGCAGCAGCCCCTAGACCTGGAGGAATTCCTGGCCCTGGCCCAGGGCGCTGGCTATCCCCTTCAAGAAAGCGACGTGATCGCCGCCCAGCTACGTCAGGAGCAACAGCTCAGCGACTCCGAGCTGCAGCACCGCGCTGGCCTGGAAGCCCGCAAACTGCGCAATTTCATCCTGGCCTGATTGGCTGCCTTTTACTGGACAGCCCCGGCCCAGCGATCCCCTCTCCCCCATGGCCAGCCCAGAGCGCGTCTGCGACTACCCCCGGCCCCCCGCCCTGGTGGCCAGCGAAGAGCACATCCGGGTGGAGGCCCTCGGCCAGTTGCTCTGCGACAGCCGCCGCTGCCTGCGGGTGCTTGAGACCTTCCACCCACCCACCTATTACCTCCCCCCAGAAGATCTGCAGCTCGATCTGCTGTTGCCCGTTAGCGGTGGCAGTTACTGCGAGTGGAAGGGCATCGCCAGCTACTACGACCTGGTGGTGGATCCCGGCCTGGCCAGCGAGCGCCGCCTGCGCCGGGCCGCCTGGAGCTATCACCAGCCCAGCCCCGCCTATGGCGCCCTGGCCGGTTGGTTTGCTGTTTATCCGGCCTTGATGGATGGCTGCTGGCTCGATGGCGAGCGAATCACTGCCCAACCCGGCGGCTTCTATGGCGGC
Source organism: Cyanobacteriota bacterium (assembly GCA_947463165.1). Taxonomy (GTDB): domain Bacteria; phylum Cyanobacteriota; class Cyanobacteriia; order PCC-6307; family Cyanobiaceae; genus UBA5018. The sequence continues at coordinate 13,861 of CANHSW010000019.1, read as the reverse complement.
TGGATCAGCTCAAAAGTGCTGGGCCCCTTCAAGGGCGATCCCCTGCATCCAGAACTGATTTAAGCGTTGGCCGGGGGCTGTCCAGCGGGCAGCTGCAGCCGCCAGAGCCAGTCTGGCCCGATCGCCTCGGGGGGCTGGCGGCGCCACTCAGGCAGCTGCTCCATGGCGGTGAAACCGAGCTCCCCCAGGGGGGTGCGGGCCGGCAGTCCGCCGAGGATTTTTGGTGCGATCACCGCCGCCAGTTCCTGCACGCAACCCTGGCGCAGGGCCGTGCTGGCCAACTCCGGGCCGCATTCCCACAGCACCTGGTTGAAGCCACGGCGGGCCAGGGCCTCCAGCAATGTCCCCGGCTCGCAGGGCTCTAGCAGCAGCCTTTCAACGCCGAGGGCATCGAGCTGGAACCGCCGCCGCCCCGGCGCCGCCAGGCCATGGACCACCAGGGTGGGGGCCAGCTCGGTTTGCCACAGCTTCGCCCCTGGCGGCAGGTCGAGGCTGCGGCTGAAAACCACCCGCAACGGTTCGGGGCTGCGGCGCCCCCGGGAGGTGAGCAGGGGATCGTCGGCGCGCACCGTGCCGCCACCGACGATCACGGCGTCACAGCGGGCCCGCAGCTGCTGCACCCATTCCCTGGCGGCGGGGCCGCTGATCCACTGGCTGACGCCATTGGGCAGGGCGGTGCGGCCGTCAAGACTCATCGCCCACTTCAAAATTGCGTAGGGCCTGCCGGTGGCGATGCGGTGACAAAAGGCGCGATTCAGCGCCTGGGCCTCCGCCCCGCACACCCCCTCGATCACCTCCAGCCCCGCCGCCCGCAGCTCGGCGATGCCCTGGCCCGCCACCAGCGGATTCGGATCGGCCATGGCCAGCACCACCCGGGCGATGCCGGCGGCGATCACCGCCCGGCTGCAGGGGGGCGTGCGGCCCTGGTGACAGCAGGGTTCCAGCGTTACCACCAACGTGCCGCCCCGGGCCCTCTCGCCGGCCTGGGCCAGGGCTCCCAGCTCGGCATGGGCCTCGCCGGCTCTGGCGTGGTAGCCCTCTCCCACCAGCTGGCCATCGGCGGCGAGCACCAGGGCGCCCACCATCGGATTGGGGCTGGTGCGGCCGGCGCCCAGGGCCGCCAACTGCAGGGCCCGCTGCATCCAGGGTCGCCAGATCTCCTGGGCGGCGTCGCTGGCTGCAGGGCTAACGGGAAAACTGAAGGGGGAACTCAATGGATAACTCAAGGGATAACTCAACCCGGGGCGGTGGGCAGGCTGCGCCACTCCATCACCACAAAAGGTGGCACCGGCAGTTCTGTGAAGACGCCAGGCAATCGCAACCGCAATGGCCGGTTTTGCTGTAGGTCGGCCAGCAGCGGCGCCAGGTCGAACTCCGCCGCCGCCGACCGGCCATCGCCGGCCAGTTGGGGATTGGCCAGGGTGAGGTCGCTGAGCTGCCAACTGCTGCGGCCACTGCTCACCAGCAGGGCCGTGGGGTGATCGAGGCGCACCTTGCCGGGATAGCCCACGATGCGCAGCAGCAGCGGCCCACCCGGCGGCCCCTGGCGGTAGGCCACCAGTTGCCAAGACTGGTAATCGAGATCCCGCAGGCTTTCCAAACTGCGCACCACCGCTACGCCGTTTTCATCGGCATGCCGGTGCACCTGGGCCGCAGCCTGACCCGGCAGCCACAGCCACAGCAACAGCCCCAACCCACACGCCAACAAACCGCGCAAAACAGTGGCCAATCCAGGGCAAGGCAGGGGCTTCCCTTGGCTCCCCTGTTGCGGGGATGTCTGCCGGCTGCGGCAATAGTTGCTCCTCATGGCCCCTGACCGCTGGCGGGGCGCTCGGCCCCGGGAATCGGCTGCCAGTTGGTGTGGGTGGCCCACAGGGCCCAGATCGCCATCGCCCGCAGGTAGTGGCAGGCGCGGAAGGTGTTTACCGCTGTGATCGCCTCGGGGGTGCGGAATTGGAGGCCGCCGCTATACACCTGGTCCACCACCGCCGTGCAAATAGCCAGGGCGGTGGCCGTATCGCCCATCAGGCGGTAGTAGGCGGCCAGCCCGAAGTTGATGCCGGTCCATACCTCCAGGGGGTGGGTGCCGTTGGGATCGAGCGGTGTGCCATCGCGCCGCAGGCCATTGGCCACCCCCAGCCGACCGCCGGCAAAGGCTTCAAAACAGGCCTCTTTTATTGCCCCTAGCGCCGAGCGGCTGCGCTCATCGCTCACCACCGGCGGCAAGCCCAACAGCCGCGCATAAAAGTCGCCGCAGAGCTGGTCGGCCATCACCACCGGCGTGCCGCTTTCGGCATCGATGTTGTAGTACTCGCCATTCCAGAGCAGGCGATCGAAATTGGCGCGGCTCAACTCCAGCCAGCCACCAAATTGGCGCTGCTCTCCGCTGGTATCCAGCCCCAGCTCCAGCTGCAGCCGCTGGCCCATGGCCAGGCCCGCCTCCAGGGCGGCGATCCACAGGGCGCCGCAGTAGGCGCTCACCCCCCGCAGCGGCCAGTCGTCGAAGGTTTGATCTGGGGCGCCGCCGTTGTCGGGCAGCCCGTCGCCGTTGATATCGAAATTGTGCAAATAGCGCAGGGCGGTCACCGCCGCCGGCCAGCAGTCGGCCAGGAAGCGCAGATCCTCGCCGCCGGGGGCCAGGCGGAAACTGCGCCACACCTGCAGCACAAAATCACTGGCCAGGTCTTTCCAGAGGTTGCAATCTTGATAGGCGGTGTAGTTGGTGGCGTCGAAGGGACGCTCGTTGGGGGCCCCCAGGTCGTGGGGGGTGGCCCCGGCCAACTTGCGGGCGGCCTCGACGCGGCCGCGCCCCTGGGTGAAATACCAGCCGATCGGTCGGGGTGTGGGGTCGCTGGCCGGAATCGCCCGGGCGAAGCTGCGCAATACGGCCTTGTCCAGTTCAGGCCAGAGCTGCAGCAGGCCAAAGGAGCCGTAGAGCCGCACGTCGAGGCTTTCGTACCAGGCGTAGTCGAGGCACTCCAACACCCCGAAGCGGCCCACGGGATCGCCGGGGCCAGCGGCGGTCCAGAGGCTGCCGCCGCTGGCCAGGTCGTAGAGCTCGTTGAACAGGGCCATCCGCAGCGGCTCGGGCAGGTCGGAGCGCTCCAGCACCGGCCGCTGCCAGCTGTCTATTTGCTGGCGCCAACTGGGCCAATCCGCCAACGCCTCGGCGGCAATGGCGGCGGCGTTGTCGCCGCTGGCCCCGAAGAAATCCGTGTAGCGGCGCAGGGCGCCACTGCCGCTGGCAAAGCTGGTCTGGGGTAGATCCCAGCTGATCACCAGGGGGATCTCAACGCTGGCGCCGGGCTCCAGCCGCAGCCGCAGGGCCAGGGCGGCACTGGCTGGATCCCCGTCGCCGCTGGGGCGATCGTCATTGCTGTTAGGAATTGAGCCGTCGCAGGCAAACGACTGCCACAATTCGGCGCCATCGCCACTCGGATCCCAGCGACTGCAGCGCAGGATCTCCAGCCGCGACAGGCCCTGGCCGGCATTGGCCTCGGCCAGGGCCGCCTCATCCGGCAGGGCCAGGCACCACTGGCCCTGGCCTTCTGCGATCGGCAGATCCCGCTCGCCGTCGAGCAGCAACCCCTTGAGACCCGGCCGATCCACCCAGCTGTTGCGATGCAGCCGCGTGCGACCGATGGCCGGCACATAGCGATGTTCGGGGCTGCCGTCGTCGCGGAACTGAACGGCCGCAGTGGGATCGGTGTTGGTGAACCAGCCTGTGGTGTTGCGCCAGCTCAACAGCAGCGATAGATCCAGGGGGGCGGGGCCGGGGTTGGCGAGCCGCCAGCGGAACACCGCCACCGGATAGCTGGTGCGGCGATAGTCGCCGGGCAAAATTGGACTAAATGCTTCGCAGCTCAGCTCCGCCCGGTAAACGTTGCGGTAATCGAACCAGCTGAGCGGATAGCGGGCGCTGTAGCTGCCGCTGTCCAGCTCCGCCGTGCTGGCCGGATACCACTGCCAGGCCGACAGCGGCTGCCGATCGCCACTGGTGGCGAGCTCGGGCTGGGTGGCCAGGGCGTAGGCGCGGCTCTGGTCGCCATCGGATTCGTACAGGGCGAACTGGCAATCCGGCAGCTGGCCATACCAGTGCTCGCCACCATCGAGGTGCCAGAGATTGAAGTCGCCCCTGGAGCTGCGGCCCAGGCAACCGGCACCAAAGCCCCCCAGGGGCGCCCCATGCCAGGGCCCATCGTCGAGGTTGCTGGCGTAACGCACGGTGTAGGGCTGCTCCCAGCCCATCCCGATCGGCCGCGACCAGCTGGCCGGCGGCGCTGACTTGGGGCGGTCGGAGCCACGGCGCATCAGCTCCTGGAGTGCCCGCAGGCCCGGCAGGGTCATGGCTGAACGGCAGTGAAGGCAAGCATCGCACCGCCCCAGCGCCCACGGGCGCTTTTATGCTTTAAACCGTCTGGCATCACATCTCCAGCAGGCCTTAATTCATATAAAATCCGATTGCGGCTAGGGGGCCACCAGCGACTGACCCAAATCCTCGCGCAGCTTGCGGATGCGCAGCAGCAGCCTCAGCCGGCGGCTGCGGGCCGTGATCGTGAGATAGAGGCGCAGGGGCACGTAGACCAGGGCCATCGCCAGGCCGGCTGCGGCGATCAACAAAAAGATCAGCGCATTGGCGCCGCCGGCTGGATCGAGCATGGCCTGCCCCGCCTTGTCGATGGCGAGGCCACTTTCCAATGCCTGGCTCAGCAGATCCTCCATGGCTCAAAGCTAATCAGGGCAAAGCAACTTCGCGGCCAGCGGATTGGCGGCATTCGGCTTTCCCCACAAGCCAGCCCCCCGCCCTGCGTGGGAGCCTGTGGCCAGTGCCGACAACCCTTTTGCCATGGCCAAGCTGGTCAGCTTCTCCGATGCCTCCCGCGCCTCCTTGGAACGGGGAGTAAATGCCCTGGCCAATGCGGTGAAGGTCACGATCGGGCCCAAGGGTCGCAACGTGGTGCTGGAGAAGAAATTCGGCGCCCCCGATGTGATCAACGACGGGGTGACGATCGCCCGCGAAATCGAACTTGAGGATCCCTTCGAGAACATCGGCGCCAAGCTGATCCAGCAGGTGGCCAGCAAGACCAAGGACCAGGCCGGCGACGGCACCACCACGGCCACGGTGCTGGCCCAGGCGATGGTGCACGAGGGTCTGCGCAATGTGGCGGCCGGGGCCAATCCGGTGGGCTTGCGCCGCGGTATGGACCGGGCGGTGGCCCAGGTGGTGGCCGGCATCGCCGAGCGCGCCCAGGCGGTCGCCGGCGACGCCATCCGCCAGGTGGCCACCGTCAGTGCCGGCGGCGACGAGGAGGTGGGTCGCATGATCGCCGAGGCCATGGACAAGGTGAGCGCCGACGGCGTGATCACCGTGGAGGAGAGCAAGAGCCTGGCCACCGAGCTCGAAGTTACCGAGGGCATGGCCTTCGATCGCGGCTACTCCTCCCCCTATTTCGTTACCGACCAGGAACGGCGCGAGTGCGTATTCGAAAACGCCTTGATCCTCACCACCGATCGCAAGATCAGCGCCGTAGCCGATCTGGTGCCGCTGCTGGAGGCGATTACCCGCAGTGGCCGGCCGCTGTTGATCCTGGCCGAGGAGGTGGAAGGTGAAGCCCTGGCCACCCTGGTGGTGAACAAAAACCGCGGCGTGCTGCAGGTGGCGGCCGTGCGCGCCCCCGGCTTCGGGGATCGCCGCAAGGCGATGCTCGGCGATATCGCCACCCTCACCGGCGCCACCGTGGTCAGCGAAGACCAGGCGATGACCCTCGACAAGGTGACCCTGGCCGACCTGGGCCAGGCTCGCCAGATCACGATCACCAAGGACAGCACCACCATCGTCGCCTCTGGCGACCACCAGGAAGCGGTGACTAACCGGGTGGCCGCGATCAGGCGCGAACTGGAAAACACAGACTCCGACTACGATCGCGAGAAACTGCAGGAGCGCATCGCCAAGCTGGCCGGCGGCGTGGCGGTGATCAAGGTGGGAGCTCCCACCGAGACCGAACTGCGCAACCGCAAGCTGCGCATCGAAGACGCCCTCAACGCCACCCGCGCCGCGGTGGAAGAGGGCATCGTCGCCGGTGGCGGCGTCACCCTGCTGCAACTGGCCGATGGCCTCGATGCCCTGGCCGCCAGCTATGGCAATGGCGACGAGCGCACCGGGGTGGAGATCGTGCAGCGGGCCCTGAGCGAACCCGTGCGCCAGATCGCGGCCAATGCCGGCGCCGATGGCGCCGTGGTGGTGTCAGAGATTCGCCGCCTGGGCCAGGGCTACAACGCCGCTAGCGGCGTCTATGAAGACCTGCTCGCCGCCGGCATTGTCGATGCGGCCAAGGTGACCCGCCTGGCCCTGCAGGATGCCGTTTCCATCGCCGCCCTGCTGCTCACCACCGAAGCTGTGATCGCCGACAAGCCCGAACCCGCCGCCCAAGCCGGGGCCGGTGGCGGCGCTGGTGGCATGGGCGGCATGGGGGGTATGGGTGGCATGGGCGGCATGGGCATGCCCGGGATGATGTGATCTCCGCCCAGGGGCGCTAACTGACGCCACTAACTGACGCCATTTCTGCTAATTGGCGTCAGTTCAATAAATTCAGGCCAGCGCCTTCACATAGGCCGCCACCTGTAGGTCGATGCCGGTGATGGCGGTGCCCACCACCACCGCATCGGCCCCCAGAGCCAGGGCCCGGCGGGCATCGACCGCACTGGCGATGCCCCCCTCGCAGATCAGGGTCACCTGGGCCGGCAATTGCTGCCGCAGGGGTGCCAACAGCTCCCAGGCGGGCGGTGGGCAAGCGGCCGTCGCCTCGGTATAGCCATAGAGGGTGGTGCCCACCCAGCTACAGCCCAGGGCCGCGGCCCGCAGGCCAGCGGCCAAGCTGTCCACATCCGCCATTAATGGGGCCCCCAATTCGGTGAGGGCCCTCTCCACCAGGGTTTCCAGATCCTCCTCGCCAGGGCGGAGCCGTTCGGTGGCATCCAGGGCGACGACGTCGGCACCGGCGGCCCAGACGGCCCGAATCTCCTGCCAGCGGGGGGTGATGTACACAGAAGATCCGGGCAAGCTGCGCTTCCACAGGCCAATGATCAGCGCCTCAGGACAGCGCCGCCGCACCGCCGTGATGTGTTCCGGGCTTTCCAGGCGCACGCCGCTGGCGCCTTGCAGCAGCGCGGCCTCGGCCATGGCGGCGATCACCTCGGGCTGGCGCAGCGGCGAACCCTCCGGCGCCTGCACCGACACGATCAAACCAGAGGCCACAGGCCCGGGGGCCTTACCGCTGGGGGCTGGACTGGGGTGGGGCATCGAGACCAGGCTGTAGTTGAACTTGCGATCCAATCAGTTCAGCTTGCGATCCAGCAGGGGCCGAATCGCCACAAACAGCCCCACGGCCAGCAGCGTCAGCACCGCCAGGCAGGTGCCCAGGCTGAGCTGGCCATAGGGAGCCTCCAGCACCACGGTGGAGAAACCCACCGGGCCCCCATAGGCGGCTCGGATCGGCTCAATGGCGAAGGTGAGCGGATTGAGCGAGGCCAGCCAGCTCAGCCAGGGGGGCATGAAGCTCAGGGGCGCCAGGGCCGTACTGGCGAACAGCAGCGGCAGATTGGCCACGAAGATCACGGCGATCAATTCGATGTGGCCAGGCAGGGCAAAGGCCAGGCCAAGGCTCAGCGCCGTAACCGCAAACACCAGTAAAAGCAGCGTGGCCAGCACCAACAGCAGGCCGGCGCCACTGGGCCAGCCATAGCCCAGGGCGGCAGCGGTAACCATGATCGCCAGGCTCTGCACCAGCGACAAGCTGGTGATGTAGAGCACCGAGGCCAATACGATCGAGCTGCGGGAGCGCAAGGGCGCCACCAACAGCCGGTTGAGGAAGCCAAACTCCCGATCAAACATCACCGGCAAGCCGGCGTTGAGGGCGGCGCTGAAGGCGGTGAACACGATCACCCCGGCGCCGAGAAACTGGCCGTAGCCGCCACCACCTGGCAGCAGCCCCGCCGGGGCATTGGCGAACAGGGCCCCAAACAGGATCAGCCAGATCAGCGGTTGCAGCACCCCGGCCACCAGGGTGGTGGGTCGACGCTGCAGCTGCAGGAACAGACGCCGGGTGAGGGCCAGGGTCTCCTGGCTGATCTCAACGAAGGCAGAGGGCTCGGCCGCCGGGGCCAGCGGAGCCAGGGAGGGGTTGGCACTGGTCATCGGCCGATGCAGTGGGGCTGAAACCCTAAGGAACAATCGGCCACCCCAGCTGCTGCCCGAGCTATCGGCCCAGCTGCTGGCCTGGCAGCTCAGCGCATGTTCTGCTTGCGTTCCGCCTTGGCATCCCTGATGCCGGCCAGGGCCAACTCGGCGTCGTTGAGGGTGCGGCCGGTGGCCTGCAGGTAGACATCGTCGAGGCTGGGGCGGCTCTGGGCCAGGGCAAACACGGGCAAATCCGCCTCGCCCAACTGGCGCCTGAGCTGCTCGATCACCCCCTCGTGCTCCACCACCAGGTTGAGGGAGAAGCCCTGGGCCCGGTTCACCACCACCTGGCGCACTCCTGCGCAGGCCCGCAGCAACTGCTGCACCCGCAGGGCCTCTGGCTCATCGCTGAATTCCCGCACCCGCAGGGTCACCCGATCGCCGCCCAGGGAGGCCTTCAAGGCGGCGGGAGCCCCCTCGGCGATCACCCGGCCAGACTCAATAATCGCCAGCCGATCGGCCAGGGCATCCACCTCTTCCAGGTAGTGGCTGCTGAGCAGCACCGTGGTGCCCTGGTTGCGCAGCTCCCGCAGCACCTGCCAGATGGCGGCACGGCTCTCGATGTCCAAACCCACGGTGGGTTCATCGAGCACCAGCAGCCGCGGCCGGTGCAATAAACCCGCCGCCAAATCCAAGCGGCGACGCATGCCACCGGAGTAGCTGCCGCAGCGGCGATCGATCCAATCGGCCATGCCCATCAACTCGCTGAGTTCGTCGATGCGCCGATCGCGGACGGCATTGGGGAGGTGATACAAGGCTGCCTGCAAGCGCAGCAACTCGCGGCCGGTGAGGATCTTGTCGATGGCCACCTCCTGGGCCACGTAGCCCAGCAGCCGGCGGGCGGCGCGGGGGTTGGCCAGGGCATCCACCCCAGCCACCGTGACACTGCCGCTGTCGGGGGCCAACAGGGTGCAAAGAATGCGCAGGGCGGTGGTCTTGCCGGCACCATTGGGCCCCAGCAGCCCGTAGAGGCAGCCACCGGCAATCGAGAGGCTGAAGTCGTTGAGGGCCTGGATGCCACCAGCGAGCTTCTGGGCCTGATCGCCCGGCTGATCGGGCTTTTGCCGATCCTGCCCAGCGGCTGGCTTGGTTTGAGCCTTGCCGCCGCCGTAGCACTTGCTCAGGTGCTGTAGTTCGATCACCCGCCGCTGCTCCCCATGGCCAATTGCTCAGAGATGGAATCTAGGGAAAGCGGCGCCCAGCAGAGCGAGCAGCTGGTTTTGCAGCAGCTCGGCCTGGGGCGAGCGAGCCAGCAACAGCAGCAGACAGATGCCAAACAAATAGAGGATCGACCAGCGGAACAGGTCGCGGGCCGGCTGCACCTGCTCAGGATCGCGACCTAAACGGCCACAGAGCTGCAGCAGGCGGCTGTTGAAGGGCAGCAGCAGCAAGCCATAAAAAATGCCACCGCTGGGTAGAGCCAGCACTCCAAACAGGCTGAGCAGCACGGTGAGCCGCCCGTAATGCGCGATGGCCCGGGCGGTCACCGCCACGCCCCGCACCACCGGCAGCATCGGAATGCCCACGGCCCGGTAGTCATCGCGAAGCAGCAGGGCCAGGGACCAGAAATGGGCGGGAGTCCAGACCGTCACCAGGCTGAACAGCCACCAACCGGCCCAGGAGAGGCCGCCGCTGGCGGCGGCGACCCCCACCAGGGGGGGAATGGCGCCAGCCACGCCACCGATGACGATGTTCTGGGGCGTGCGGGGCTTGAGCAGGGCGGTGTAGAGCAGCACGTAGCTACACAGCCCCAAAAGCGACAGGCTGGCGGCCAGGGCATTGACTCCCCACACCAGCACCGCCACAGCGGCGGCGGTGAGACCGATCGCCATGGCGAAGGCCTGGCGCTGGGCCAGGCGACCCGAGGGCAGGGCACGACGGCTGGTGCGCTGCATGCGGCCGTCCAGTTCCTGCTCCCAGAGGCAATTGAGCACCCCGGCGGCGGCGGCGGCCAGGCTGCCGCCCACCAGGGAGCAAATGATGGTGCCGGCGGGCACCGGCCAGCCATCACTGACGGCCATGCCGGCCAGGGTGGTGGCCAGCAACAGGGGGATCAGCCTCGGTTTGGCCACCTCCAGCCAGGCGGGCAGGCGCCGCGAACGGGGCTGGGCCCTGGCACCCTCGGCACCTGGGGGCTCGGGGGGCGCCGGCGCCGGGATGGGGACTGCAGGTAAGGAGGCACTAACCACTGATCAACTCCTGAACATGGGTCAAGTTCTGGGCAGGGCTCAAAGTTTGGACAGGGCTCAAATCCCTGGCTGAGCTGGCCAGGCTGCGACTCCAGGCCGCCGCCAGCAGGGCCACCAGCAGGGCCGCCACCAGCTGATGGGCCACCACGATCGCTGGCAGAGCCAGCTGGGAACGCAGGCTGGCCAACCCCAGGCCGATTTGAACCGCCACCAGAGCACCGGCGGCCAGGGTCAAAGCCCGCAACTGGCCCTGGCCCTTAGGCAGAGCCAGGGAAGCCAGGGCCGCGATGCACACACTGGCGGCCACCGGCATGGCCGCGGCTCGATGCAACCCCAGCCAGATGCAGGCTTCCCCGGCGGCCAGGCAGCGATCCGCCGCCCATTGACTGGCCATGGCGCCCCCCAGGAGGGCCTGGCCAGCCACCGCCAGCAGGGCGAACAGCAACAGCGCCCGCCACCAGCGCGGCAGCTCAGCTGTAACGACGCTCCCTGGCGCGGCGATGCATAGGGCCAGCCGCTGATGCAGACCACTGATCAGCGCCACCAACAGCAGCGCCAGGGCCAGGTGGGCGGTAACCACGGCACTGGGCAGCAGCTGGGTCACGGTGAGGGCGCCCAGGGTTGCCTGCATCACCACCAACAGCAGGGCTAGCAAGGCCAGAGGTGCCAGCCAGGGCGGTAACCGCCGCCGCTGCAGCCCTGCCACGGCGGCCAGCACCAGCAGGGCGACGGCAACGCAAAAAGCGTCTAAGCGATGGAACCACTCCAGGAATACCTGCATGGTCATCGAGCTCACCGGTAGCAGCTGGCCGTAGCAGAGGGGCCAATCGGGGCAGGCCAGGCCTGCCTCCATCACCCTGGTGGCGCCGCCGATCGCCACCAGGGCCAGCAGGGCCACCACCAGATGGCCCGTAAGCAGCGCCAGGCGAGCCAGCAAAGGCGAAGCTGCCGCGTCAACAGGCTCTACCAGATCAATAGGCGTTACCGGAGCAGCTGGCTCTACCAGAGGAGCTGGCTCTACCAGAGCAGCCGGCGCTAAACCATCTGGCGCTAGACCATCCGGCGCCACTAGATCAACAGGTCCCATCAGATCAGCAGGTGCTGCAGATGCGGCCGGTTTTGGCGGAACTGCCGGTTTTGATGGCACGGACGCTGTTGCAATAGCTACAGCTGTTTGCGGAGCAGCCGGCAGCCCCGCAGCAATCGGCAACCCCTGGTTAGGCTTGCGCCCCATCCGCAGCTGCTCCGACAATGGAATTGGCTTAAGTTAGCCAGATCCAGCAGGCAGACGAATGGCGATTCCCTAACATCTCAGAACAAAAATCAAATCGCAGCACTAGCGGCCAGCGCCGCAGCATACCCTGTAAACACCCTTTTGTTAAATCCTACCGATGCGGCGCGCCGCCGGCCTTGCTCTAGCCACCATCGCCCTAATCGCCATGGGGATATGGATTGGTTTTAACGTAAATTTGTTGCCAGTCGTTGCCAGTGCCAATGCGCCGGTGTACGATGATCTTTTCAAGCTGCTATTTAGCATCGGCATTATTCTGTTTGCCGGCATCGCAATAGTGCTGGTTTACAGCTTGTTTAAATTTCGCCGCCGCGTGGGAGACCAGGGTGATGGCCTGGCCATAGAGGGCAACCTGCCCCTGGAGATTGTCTGGACCGCCATCCCAGCGGTGGTGGTGCTGTTTATCGGCATCTATAGCTATGACATCTACGAGCGCATGGGGGGCATGACCTCCTTTCATGACCACAGCGCCATGCTCGCCGGTGCGACTGACAACGCCAGTGGCACCGGCGCAGAGCTTGCCTCAAATATAGAGGTCAAAGCCCATCCTGAAATCGCAAATTCAGAGCAGGGTAAGCGCTATTGGGCCGGAATCGCTTCGATGGATGACCCCGATAACAAAACATTACCAGTGGATGTCACGGCGATGCAATTTGCCTTCATCTTTCACTACCCTGAGGGCAATATAACCAGTGGTGAACTGCATGTGTCGGCAGGTCAGCCTGTGCAGTTGCGCATGGAGGCCCGCGATGTGATCCACGCTTTTTGGGTGCCCCAGTTCCGCCTCAAGCAGGACATCATCCCAGGCCAGCCCACCCTGCTCTCGTTCACGCCCACCAAGCCGGGCACCTATCCAATCGTCTGCGCCGAACTTTGCGGCCCCTACCACGGAGGCATGCGCACCAACGTGGTCGTACATGATCCGGACAGCTTCCAGACCTGGCTCGATCAAAACCGTCAACCCGCCATCAGCGCCTAGGCCCCGCCCATGACAATCGCCAATCCCAACGATTTCAACGAGCCGCTCCAACCCAGCGGCTGGCTGCGCTACTTCAGCTTCAGCCTCGACCACAAGGTCATCGGTATCCAGTACCTGGTTTGTGGGTTTCTTTTTTATCTGATTGGCGGCGCCCTGGCTGGGGTGATCCGCGTTGAGCTGGCCAGTCCGATATCGGATTTTGTTAGCAGAGATACCTACAACGAGGTACTCACCCTCCACGGCACAATCATGATCTTTCTCTGGATCGTGCCCGTGGTGAATGGAGGTTTTGGCAATTACCTCATACCCTTTTATGTGGGCGCCCGGGATATGGCCTTTCCCCGGCTTAATGCCGTGGCCTTCTGGATGATTCCCCCGGCGGGCATGCTGCTAATCAGCAGTTATTTCCTGGCCGGAGCTGCCGCCCAATCAGGCTGGACCGCCTACCCACCCCTGAGTCTCACCACCCCTGCCGCCGGCCAAGTGGTTTGGATTTTGAGCGTGTTGCTACTGGGGGGCAGCTCGATCTTTGGGGCGATCAACTTCATCGCCACCGTGCTCAAGCTACGCCGGCCGGGCCTTAAGTTGATGCAGTTGCCGATGTACTGCTGGGCAATGCTGGGCACCAGCATTCTGGCGGTGCTATCAACCCCAGTGCTGGCGGGCACTTTGATTCTGCTGAGTTTTGACATCATTGCCCACACCGGCTTCTTCAACCCCAGCCTCGGGGGCAACGTGGTGGTGTATCAGCACCTGTTCTGGTTCTATTCGCACCCTGCCGTATACATAATGGTGCTGCCAGCCTTTGGTCTGGTCAGCGAAATTCTGCCGGTGCACGCCCGCAAACCGCTATTCGGCTACGTCACCATGGTCTATTCGATCATGGCGATTGTATTTCTGGGCTTGATCGTATGGGCACACCATATGTTCACCAGCGGCACTCCCCCCTGGATGCGGTTATTTTTTACCATCGCCACCTCCTTCATCGCGGTGCCAACCGGGATCAAGTTCTTTAATTGGCTGGCCACGCTTTGGGGCGGTCGCATTTCCCTGAACAGCGCCATTCTCTTCGCCTGCGCCTTTATCTTGAATTTCGTATTCGGCGGCATCACAGGCGTAGCATTAGCCCAGGTTCCCTTTGATATCCACGTGCACGACACATACTT
>CANHSW010000018.1 GCA_947463165.1 Cyanobacteriota bacterium | reverse complement strand
TCGAATAACCACATATCTTACCGATCTCATAATGCGAGAGGCGTTGTTATGGCTTGGGTGAGCCTGGCTATTGGCAGTTGAATGGACAGTTCTTTGAGGCGCCGTTTTTTATTTGCTCTAAATGAATTATTCACCCCATCATTTACCGGGTATTTTGGTGGCATTTATGTTTTTTTGCTCCAAAAATTGCAACCAGATTTGATTGTAGATGCAATTGACCGTCATTGGTCTTTTGATCCTTTTCTCAACTTAGTCACTTTTTCACATGCCGGGTCGATACGCAACAGGGCATGGCTGGCACCCAGCCGGTTTTTCCAACGACTAAATCGGATTAAAAACCTTTTAAGAAAAAAATTAAACCGTAGTCGTAGGGGCTGCGGAAACTTGGGAAAACGCTGAAATCCCTTGTCAGCAAAGGGATTTTTCAGATCTGATCTGGGGAGAGAGCAAAAATCTATGGGGAAAAATCAGCCAATCCCCTGCCTGTGGAAAACCTTGCCAGATCGATCCGCTGGCCAGGCATAGCCATCCCCAGCTGGACAGCCGCTTTCCCCAGGCTTTTCCCCGGCCAGTTTCGAAATTGGTTGCAGTATTTGTGAAGCCCAGACGGTTCGGGCCATCTACGGCGGTGCTGGCCCCTGCATGGGCCAGCGGCAGCGCCAACCACAGCTGGGCTCAGGGTGGGTTCAGGTTTTGCCGCGGCTAATTTATTTAGATGAGACTGTTGATCTAGATAAATTTATGGTTAAGCAAACTCTGGAAAAACTGATCCATGATTATCGCCAATTAACCGTTTCTCATTCTTTTTTGAGGCATCTCGAAAAATTCCAGATCTCACCGCTCTCTTAACGCGAGAAGCGTTGCGATGAATCGCTTGCCTATGATTCGCGAAAGCTGAATGAGAATTTTTCGAGGTGCTCTTGTTGGGGGGGCTAAATGATGATGGCTGTCGCGGTGATGGCTGTCGTGGTGATTGCCATTTGCCCGTGGCGATTTCCCGGTCTCCCTATGGCCGCTGGGCCTGGGCCCATGTCTTTGTTTTGATTTGCCAGCGGCTCTAGTGATGCGTTCTTGCTCAATTAGTGGCATTGGGCAAGCTATTGCTCGCCAACCATTGCTAGTTTTTAGCTTCTGCGCGCTCCGATTTGAGCAGCTCGCCCGCCGCCGCCACCTCCCATTCAGGAGGGACTCCCCAGGCCCAGGAGGTTTTGGGGCTGGCCGGTTCGCTGCGCCCATTGATTGACAGTCTTAATCATGAGCAGCGCCGCCATCAGGAGCTGCTCGCCAGCCTTGGTTTTGCCCTGCGCAGTTGCACCAATATCAACCGTTTTCTCGAATTGGTAACCCTGGTGGCCGCCCGGTTGGTGCAGGCCGAAGAGGGGGTGCTGCTGGTTTTCCACGCCGATGGCCGCCTCTGGCGGGACCACCTCCAGGCCACCCCCAGCCCAGGCGCCGCCAGCGTGGTTCGCCAGTTGGCGGCCCTAGCCGATGGGCAGCTGCAAATTCAGCCTGGTGATCAGCTGGCCACAGCCCATTTAGATCAACATCTGCAGCGGCTATGGGGGGCTGGCCGCCTGGAGGCCACCTCGGTGGTGGCCCGCGGCCACTGCCATGCCCGCCTCTATGTGTTCAGCGCCAGGGAGGGCTTCAGTTGGAGTGAGGTGCACCGCCGCCATCTGCAATTGGTGGCCGATCTCACCGCCGTAGCGCTGGAAAATGAGCTGTTGGCCCAGGAATTGCGCCGCCATGAGCGGCTGGATCGCCAGCTCAGCA
This sequence comes from Cyanobacteriota bacterium, assembly GCA_947463165.1. GTDB lineage: Bacteria > Cyanobacteriota > Cyanobacteriia > PCC-6307 > Cyanobiaceae > UBA5018. Next base: position 13,503 of record CANHSW010000018.1, on the reverse strand, counting down.
TCGGTGCCGAGATCCAGGCCCAGTTACTGCCGGATGATTGCCCGCTGATTGAGGGGGTGGAGCTGGCCGCCCGCTGCCGACCAGCCTTTCAGGTGGGTGGTGACTACTACGATTTCATCCCCACCAAGCCCCAGCTGCAGGGCCCTCGCCGCCAGCGGGGGCGTTGGGCGCTGGTGATTGGCGATGTGATGGGCAAGGGGGTGCCCGCCAGCCTGCTGATGACCATGCTGCGGGGCATGTTGCGCGCTGGCGTGCTCAGTGGCCACGCCCCTAATCGCATCCTGCGCGACCTAAACGAAATAGCCCAGGAAGACCTGGACCACTCCCATCGTTTTTTGAGCTTATTTTATTCAGATTACCACCCTCGTAGCCGCTTGTTGCGCTATGCCAATGCGGCCCACAATCCGCCCTTGCTCTGGCGGCGCCAGCAGGGAGTGCTGCAGCGGCTCGATGCCCCTGGACTGCTGATCGGCCTGCAGCGTGAAGTCGCCTATGGCATGGCCCAGACCGTCTTGGAGCCAGGTGATGTGCTGCTGTACTACACAGATGGGGTCACCGAGGCGGTGGGCTTCAGTGGCAAACGCTTCGAGGAGCAGCGGCTGGAGCGGGCCCTCGTGGAGGTTTGCCGCCAGGCCAGCGGCGCCCAGGAGATTCTCGATCAACTGTTTGCTCGCCTGGATCGCTTTGTGGGGGAAGATCGCCAGCTGGAGGACGATGCCTCGATGGTGGTGCTCAAGGTGCGCGAGCAGCTGAGGCTGCCGCAGCTGCTCGCGCCAAAGCGAGTGTCAAGCTGAACTGATCAGCCCGTTAAGCCCCGATGGCCCCATCCCAGGGAGGCTCAGCCGCGAGTGCCAACACCTGGAGCAACCGCTTTGAACAGGGGCTGCACCCGGTGATCGAGCGCTTCAATGCCTCGATCGGTTTCGACATCGCCCTGCTCGATCAGGACCTGGACGGTTCGATCGCCCACGCCAGGATGCTCGGCCGCTGTGGCGTGATCAGCCAGGCCGATGCGGCCGGCTTGATCGAGGGGTTGGAGGCAATCCGCCGCGAGGCCGCCGAGGGCAGCTTTTGTCCCACGGTGGCCGATGAGGATGTCCACTTTGCGGTGGAGCGGCGCTTGATCGCCCTGCTCGGCCCCCTGGGCAAGCGGTTGCACACCGGTCGTTCCCGCAACGACCAGGTTGGCACCGACCTGCGGCTTTGGTTGCGGCAACAGATTGATGCCATCGACCAGGCATTGGTGCGTTTCGAGCGGGCCTTGCTCAGCCAGGCGGAGCGCCACAGCGAGGTGATGATCCCTGGCTATACCCACCTGCAACGGGCCCAGCCGATCTGTCTGGCGCACCACCTGTTGGCCTATCTGGAGATGGCTGAGCGCGATCGGAGCCGCCTCGCCGACGTGCGCCGCCGCGTCAATATCTGCCCCCTGGGGGCCGCTGCCCTGGCCGGTACGCCGGTGCCCATCGATCGGCGATCCACCGCCGCGGAGCTTGGTTTTGAGGCCATCTATGCCAACAGTCTCGATGCGGTAAGCGATCGCGACTTCGCCGTGGAGTTCATGGCGGCGGCGTCGCTGGTGCTGGTGCACCTCAGCCGGCTCAGCGAGGAGGTGATCCTCTGGGCGAGCGAGGAGTTTGGTTTTGTCCAACTCAGCGATCGCTGCGCCACCGGCAGCAGCCTGATGCCCCAGAAGAAGAATCCCGACGTGCCCGAATTGGTGCGAGGTAAGAGCGGGCGGGTGTTTGGCCACCTGATCGGCCTGCTCACGATGATCAAGGGGCTGCCCCTCGCCTACAACAAGGATTTTCAGGAGGACAAGGAAGCTCTGTTTGACGGCGTGCGCACCGTGCTCGACTGCCTTGAGGCCATGGCGATCCTGTTTGAGGAGGGACTGGAGTTCAGACCGCTGCGATTGGAGCAGGCGGTCGCCTCTGATTTTTCTAATGCCACCGACGTGGCCGACTATCTGGTGGCGCGGGGGGTGCCCTTTCGCGAGGCCTACCAGCTGGTGGGTGGCTTGGTGAAGAGCTGCTTGGCGGAGGGGATCCTGCTGCGCCAGTTGCCGCTGGAGCGCTGGCAGCAACTGCATCCGGCCTTTGCGCTCGATATCTTCGAGGCGATCACGCCGCGCCAAGTGGTTGCTGCTCGTTGCAGCGAAGGAGGTACTGGTTTTGCCCAGGTGGCAGCTCAGTTAAGTCAGATGCGTTCCCATCTCGGCACTTGAGCCTGGGCAATTGGGTCACTTGGGCCTAGGCTTAGTAGGTCAGAGGCCCCATGGCCCGCATTGCATCGGCCTGGAGGCCGGCCTAGTAAGTGAGCATTTTCGTTGGCAATCTGCCCTTCCGTGCTGAGCAGGAGGACGTGGCGGAATTGTTTATTCCTTTTGGTGAAGTGACCACCTGTTCCCTGCCCCTGGAACGGGATACGGGTCGCAAGCGGGGCTTTGCCTTCGTGGAGATGGCCGATGAGGCCATGGAAGCCAAGGCCATTGAGGCCCTTCAGGGTGCCGAATTGATGGGTCGTCCGCTGCGGATCAACAAGGCCGAGCCCCGCACAGGCGGTGGTGGCGGCGGCGGTTCCCGCGGTGGCGGCGGTGGTTATCAGCGCGGCGGCGGTGGCTACGGCGGTGGTGGCGGTTACGGCGGTGGCGCTGGTGGTGGCTACGGCGGCGGCGGTGCTGGCGGCGGTGGCGGCTACGGCGGTTCCGGCTCCCGCGGTTGGGAAGATCGCAGCTATGGCAGCAGTGGTAGAGCCGCCGCCGGTGGTGGTGAGTCGGTCGATTCAGGTCGGGCCCGTCGTCGTCGTAGCGGCAGCGATGGCTATGGCGGTGGCGCTGGTGGCGGTGGTGGCGACTATTACGGTGGCGCCGAGGGCTGAGTTGGTTTTGCCGCCCATGGCTGTTGATTCAGTAGCTCCTGTTGATTCAGTAGCCCCGCTGTTCCAGGCTCAGGGCGGCCGCCTCCAGCACCTCCGCCCCGGCAGTTTTGGCTGAAGCCTCCTTGCTGATGCTTTGGCGCCAGCGGCGCGCCCCATTGATCCCCGCCACCAGGTGTACCAAGTGGCGGGCGATCGGCCATAGCTTGCCGCCGCCCCTGCACCACTGGTCGGCGTAGGGCAGTAGGCCCCGCAATACCAGCGATGGGCTGATCTCTGATCGGGCCAAGGCGGCGGCGCTGTGGTCGCCATGGATGTCGCTGTCCACCCTGGCCCAGCGCAGCGGCTGGTCGTACACAGCTCTGCCCACCATCACCCCATCCACCTGGGCCAGTTGGCTTTGGCAATCGGCCAGGGTCTGCAGACCGCCATTGATCTCAATGGTGAGCTTTGGTCTCTCGCGCTTCAGTTGGTGCACTAGCTCGTAGCGCAGTGGCGGGATGCTGCGGTTTTGTTTGGGATCAAGACCATCCAGCCAGGCCTTGCGGGCATGCACCGCGAAGCGGCGGCAGCCAGCCGCCGCCAGGGTGTCGACAAAGTTCAGCAATTCGGCATAGGAGTCGAGATTATCGATGCCAATCCGCTGCTTCACCGTCACTGGCAGGGGGCTAGCCGCTGCCATCGCTTCGATGCAACGGGCCACCTGGTGAGGATCGGCCATCAGACAAGCGCCAAAACGACCTTTGCGCACCTTCTCGCTCGGGCAACCCAAATTGAGGTTCACCTCGTCGTAGCCCCAGTCGGCCGCCAGACCCACGGCCTCGGCCAGCAGCCCGGGATCATCTCCCCCCAGCTGCAGGGCCAGGGGTTTTTCGATCGGATCGAAGCCGATCAGCCGTTCCAGGCGTTCGATCCGCTTGGCCGCATCTGGCTCTTGGCGGGCATGGTGAAGTGCCTGGGCCACCACCATTTCGCTATACAGCAGGCTGTGCCGGCTGATTTGGCGCATCAGCACGCGGAAATGCCGATCTGTGTAGTCCAGCATTGGCGCCACACTGAAGCGGTAACTCAACTGCTGGCCGCTGCCTGCTGCCTGCTGCCTTGCTCCCTGCTGCTCAGCCATGCTTCCTGAACGCGTCTCGGTGTTGGTGGCCGGTGCTGGCCCGGCCGGGATGATGGCCGCCATTGCCGCCGCCGAGGCCGGCGCGGGCGACGTGCATGTTCTGGAAACTACGGCGGAGCCGCTGCACAAGGTGCTGATCAGCGGTGGAGGGCGCTGCAATGTCACCCATGCCTGCTGGGATCCCCGGGCGCTGGTGGGCCACTATCCCCGCGGCGGCCAGGCCCTGCGGGGAGCCTTCTCCCGGTTTGCCAGCGGCGACTCGGTGGCCTGGTTTGAGGCCCATGGCCTGGAGCTGGTGGAGGAGCCAGACGGGCGCCTGTTCCCCCGGGCCAACCGCTCCACGGCCGTGATCGAGGTGCTGCGTCACGCCGCCAAGGCTGCCGGGGTGCAGCTGCATACCGGCGTGGCCCTGCGCCAGGCTCGTTTGCTGAATGCAGGCGGATTTGAGCTGGAGTTGCGCAGAGCCGCTGGTCAGCAGCAGCGGCTTTTTGCCCAGCGGCTGGTGTTGGCCACCGGTAGTCACCCCAGCGGCCGCCAATTGGCTGCCCAGCTGGGCCACAGCCTGGTGCCGCCTGTGCCCTCGCTGTTCACCCTTTCTTTGGCCGGAGATTCCCTACTGCAGTTGGCTGGCTTGGCGGTTGATCCGGTGGCATTGGAATTGCGGCTGGCCGCTCAAGACTGTCCACCGCCGCCAGGCACCGGCCGGGCTGCAGGCCCGCTCGCCGAGCGCTTCCGTCAACAGGGTCCGCTGTTGGTGACCCACTGGGGGTTAAGCGGTCCGGCCATCCTGCGCCTCACCGCCTTTGCCGCTAGAGCGCTACATGCTGCCAGTTATCGCGCTGAGTTGAGCGTTAACTGGACTGGCAATCTTTCCCACTCGGAACTAGAGCGGCACTTTGGCCAGGCTCGGCAGCAGCAGGCGCGTCGGCAGTTGGCTAATTGGCGACCATGGCCCGAGTTGCCGAAACGTCTTTGGTGGCATTTGTTACAGCATTGCGGTATAGATTCGCAGTGTCGCTGGGCTGATCTCAGCAAGCAGCAGCAGCAAGCCTTGATCGCTTCCCTGCGAGATAGCCGTTACAGGGTCACTGGTCGCGGTCCATTTGGGGAGGAATTTGTTACAGCCGGTGGCGTGCCCTTGGGGGAGGTTAATCTCGCCTCTATGGAAAGCCGCCTTTGTCTTGGACTGCACCTGGTGGGGGAATTACTCGATGTAGACGGTGTTACCGGCGGCTTTAATTTCCAGCATTGTTGGAGTTCTGGCTGGCTGGCGGGTCAGGCGATCGCAGCTGCTCAAATCGAGCCTTTCCAGGGACTCTCTTGTTAGAGCATCTAAAAAAATTTCCCAGCTAACAGATTTAACGATACGAAAAATATTGTGGGGATTTGCTTATGTCTGCACCCGGGGAGAAGGGGTAATTATCTGGGTGCCTTTAAAATAAAATTATTTGATATTATCGTATATCGCAAACATTGGTAGATACATTGCAAGAAGTATTACCGCGACGATGCCGCCGACAATCACTATCATTGCTGGCTCAAGCATGGATGTAAGTGCTTTTACTGTTGAGCTGACTTCATCTTCATAAAAATCAGCCATTTTAGAAATAATTACTTCTACTCTACCTGTTTCCTCGCCAATAGCCAGCATGCTTAGGGCAAGTTCTGGGAATACGCCATGGCGTTCAAGCGAAGCGCTTAAGGGAGTGCCCTCCATAACCTCTTGGCGAGAATCCCAGATAGCTTTGCTAATCTTCGCATTGCCGGTGGTTTCGCTGACTATTTCCAAGGATCTCAGGATCGGAACGCCAGCACGTGATAGGGAGCTAAATGTGCGGCAAAATTTAGCCGTGGAACTTTTTTGTAGTAGTTCACCGAATAGGGGCACTTTGAGCATGTAACCGTCAACTAGTAATTTGCCACTTTTAGTGGAGTAATAACGGCTAAATAGCCATACCAAACCTACCGCTACCCCGAATATGATTGGAAACCAACGCCTTAGAATGCTGCTTAGGTTTACCAAAAACAAAGTTAATGCCGGCAGTTCGGCATTGAGAGATTCGAAGATATTAGCGTAAACAGGGATTAAAAATAAAGTTAATCCTAGAAAGACTAGGATGGCAATCGCCAGAACAATGCTTGGATATCCCATGGCTGCCTTGATTTCATTCTGCAGCTTGGTGTGCTGTTCAAGCAGTTTGGCTAGCCGTTGAAGCGATTCATCTAGCACACCACCGCTTTCACCAGCATCCACCATGGCGATGCTGAGCTGGTCGAATACCTTGGGCCATCGTCGCATGGCAGTACTCAGGTTGCTTCCCTGGTTTACATCCCGGATGATTCCCTCTAGTGCCCGTTTGAAAAGCGGATGTTTCTGTTGTTTTGCTAATAGGGAAAGGCTGCGTACAATAGGCACGCCAGCGGTAACAAGGGCAAACAGCTTATTGGCAAACAGTGCCATTTCGCGAATGCCAGGCTTAAATTCAAGGATGGTTATTTCGTACCATTTCTTGCCATTGTTTGGCTTGATTGTGTTGCGTATGGCTGCTGTTGGAGCCCCTGGGGTAGCCACTGAATTGGCGCTGCCAGGCAGCTTTGTTGACGCTGAACCGGCAGTTGCCGCGAGGGCAGCGTTGATTGGCTTTCTCTGGCTGTTAGCCAATAGGGGCTCAACCCTGATGGCCTTGATGCCGCGTCGGCGTAGCTCTCCTTTGGCAGTGGGCAAATCTGAGGCTTGGAGTTCCAGCTGGCGGGTCTGGCCCCGGCTGGTTAGGTAGGTGGCAATGAATACAGCCATGATTTCAGGTGCTTTCCAGTAGTCGTTGTAGGTCTTCCGGTCGACTAGACTTGCTCAATGCTTCTGCCAGCTCCACCACGCCTTCTTGCACTAAGACAGCCAAGGCCCGCTCTAGGGTCTGCATGCCGTATTGTCCGCCGGTCTGGATCTGGGAGTAAAGCTGGGCGGTTTTGCCCTCACGAATCAGATTTGACGTGGCGGAGGTTTGGATCATAATTTCCATGGCTACAATCCTGCCGTAGTTATTCTCATCTGGTCGGCAGCGCTTTAGCAGGGATTGGCAAAATACGGCCACCAGGCTGTTGCTTAGCTGGGCTCGAATCTGGGACTGCTGGGTAGAGGGGAATACATCCAGGATTCTGTCAACGGTTTGGGATGCGGAGTTGGTGTGCAGGGTGCCAAACACCAGGTGGCCGGTTTCAGCTGCGGTTATTGCCAGTTGAATCGTCTCCAAGTCGCGCATTTCCCCGACCAGGATTACGTCCGGGTCCTCCCGTAGGGCTGAGCGCAGGGCATTGGCGGTGCTATGGGTGTCTTCGTGTACTTCTCTTTGGTGGATAAGGCTGCGGTTGCTTTGGTATACAAATTCGATCGGGTCTTCAATAGTGATTATATGTCTAGAGCTGGTGTTGTTGATGTGGTTCAGTAGCGAGGCCAGGGTGGTGGTCTTGCCGGAGCCAGTGGGGCCGGTCACCAGCACCAGGCCCCTGGGCTTGCTGCCCATCTCCTGGATCACTGGCGGCATTTGCAGCATCTCCAGGGTGGGGATCTGATCCCCCAGGGCCCTTAGACAGGCCGCATAGCTGCCCAGCTGTCGGTAGACGTTCAGCCGGAAACGGGAGACCCCCTTGAGGCTATAGGCACAGTCCAGTTCCCAGTTCTGCTCAAGATCCTTGCGCTGGGAGGTATTGAGTATGGAGAAAATTAGCTTGGTACATTGGGATTGGCTTAGTTTTTCTTCCCGCATTGGCTGGAGCTCGCCGTTAAAGCGGCCGTAGGGCGCGATGCCGCTGGAGAGGTGGAGGTCGCTGCCCCCCCGTTCCACCAGCTCCCTCATTAAATCTTCAATCAACAGTTCCATCGTGCTTTTAATTCCTCGTGCAGAGGCAGTAGGGACATTCCAGCCATTCTTCTTGAAGGCCGGCACCGCAGCCTTCGCAGGTGAGCGAGTGCAGGGCCCTGGATCGTCGCTCAGATTCGAGACCGGAGTCGGTAAGTAGCATACGCTCCACCTCTTCCAGCGTTGTCAAGCCCTGTCGAACCAGACTTAGTCCGTAACCAAGCAGGGTTTTCATGCCGTTTTCCAGGGCGAGGCGGCGTAGCTCATCGACGGGAGCTCGCTTGGCCACCGCAGAGGCAAAGCTTTCGGTCATGGTTAAAATTTCGTATACTCCGACGCGGCCGCGATAACCGTTCCCCTGGCAATGGGGACAGACTTCTTTCTGGCCTGAATTGTCTAACTTGGCGCGATAGAAGCTGATCTCCGCCTCCCGGCTCGCTAGCAATCCGAAGCGCGCCAACTGCTCTTCGCTCGGTTTGTAGGCCACGCGGCAGTGGAGACATAATCTGCGCAGTAGTCTCTGGGATATGACTCCAAGTAAACTGGCGCTCACCAGAAAAGGCTCTACGCCCATTTCGTCGAGGCGGGCGAAGGCGCTCACCGCGTCGTTGCAGTGCAGCGTTGACAGCACCAGGTGGCCGGTGAGGGCCGCTTCGATTGTGGTCTTGGCAGTTTCTTGATCCCGGGTTTCCCCCACCAGCAGCACGTCCGGGTCCTGCCGGATAAAGGCCCGTAGCACTGTGCTGAAGTCCAGCCCCTTGTCCCGGTTCACCTGGGTCTGGGTGATCCCCTTGAGCCCGTACTCGATCGGATCCTCCACTGTGCAGATGTTGATCGCCGGATCGTTACGTTCGGCCAATAGGGCGTAGAGGGTGGTGCTCTTGCCGGCGCCAGTGGGACCTGTCACGAGGATTAGGCCGAATGGCTTGGAGCCCATGGCTCGAAGATTGGCCAGAGACTCGGGATCGTTGATCAAGACTTCTAGGCCCAACTGGGTGATGTCGTGATCGAGTAGGCGCAACACCACTGTTTCGCCAAAGCGGCTGGGTAGGGTGCTGACCCGGATATCGATATTGCGACCCCGGTATTGACGCCGGATCCTGCCATCCTGGGGCATCCGCCGTTCGGAGATATCCAGCTCGGCCATGATCTTCAGCCGAGAGGTGATCGAAGGAATCAAGTTCTTTGGCAGGGTTTCCCATTGGGGATGCAGCACCCCATCCCGCCGGTAGCGGATCACCAGGCCGCTCTCCTGGGGTTCGAAGTGGATGTCACTGGTATCTGACTCCACCGCTTCGATCAAGATGCGATCCACCAGACTCACCACCGGCGAGGCATTGGCGTCTTCCGGTGAGCTCTCCAGCTCATCTACTTCGGTCACTGCGGTCAACTCGTGGCCGGGCTGCATGGTCAGACCCTGCAGCAAGGAGCGCCCTGGCGCCCCTGGTATCAACACAGGCTGGGCTGGTTTGAGTTCGAGTCGCTGGGCGATGGCGGCCTCTAAATCACTGGGCAGGGCAGGGGCCAGCCGGCAGTTTTTGGCCTGATCCCCCAATTCCCGCAGCAGCGATTGGCGCTTGGTTTCCCCCCACTGGTAGGGCACCGCCACCACCAGGCCCTCCGGGTCTTGGCGCAGGGGTAGGGCCCCCAGGGCGCGCCAGCGGGCCCCGCCGATGGCAGTGCCGCGGCTGATCAGATCGGGATCAGCCTGGGCCAGTTCCTCAGGCTTCAACACCCGCTGGCCGAGCAGCAGCTCCAGTTCCAACCGCTTCTGCTCAGCAGGGATGCCGCCCGGTGAGTCGTCGATTGAGCTGAGTGTCATGGGGCTCTTATGAGGTGCGGGCTTCCGCCGCTTGTGGAGAGCGGGGCCGGAGTTCCAACATGTCTAGACACCAAGTCAATGCCTGACCGCCATGAGTGGAGACTCCTCAATGAGCGTCGACAGCAGCCAGGGGAGCGTCGACAGCAGCCAGGGGAGCGTCGACAGCAGCCAGGGGAGCGTCGAGAGCAGCCAGGGACCTGGGCAACAGCCTGATGGGGCCGGGGACCTAGGTTACGATGCCCGTCTAGAGCCAGAGAACGATCCAGAATCATTCCTGGTGGTCGATGGGAGTTCTGATCAAGGGATGGGCCCAGAAGTTCCCCATGCCGGTGCCGGCAGCGCCGCCGCAGCCGACCGATCCGCCCAGTTGGAGGCAGAACTGAACGCACTCAAGGGCCAGTACGACAACCTCAATGGTCAGTACATGCGCTTGGCGGCCGATTTCGACAATTTCCGCAAGCGCCAGGCCCGTGACAGCGAGGATCAGCGCCTGCAGATCGCCTGCTCCACCCTCAGCGAGATCCTGCCGGTGGTGGACAATTTCGATCGCGCCCGCCAGCAGCTCAACCCCCAGCACGAGGAGGCTCAAAACCTGCACCGCAGCTATCAGAATCTCTACAAGCAGCTGGTGGAAGCGTTTAAACAGCTGGGGGTTTCGCCGATGCGGGTGGAGGGAGAAAGGTTTGATCCAAATCTTCACGAGGCGGTGTTGCGAGAACCCAGCGACCTGCACGGGGAGGACCTGGTGATCGAAGAGCTGCAGCGGGGTTATCAGCTGCAGGGACGGGTGCTGCGCCATGCTCTGGTCAAGGTGTCCATGGGCCCTGGACCCGGCTCCGCTGGCGCCCAGCCTGAAACCCCTTCTCAGCCTGAGGAGCAGCTCGGCTGATGGCCGATTACTACTCCCTGCTTGGGGTATCCCGAGACGTGGATGCCGAGGGCCTCAAGCGGGCCTATCGCCGTTTGGCGCGCCAATATCACCCTGATGTCAACAAGGATCCAGGGGCGGAGGACAAGTTCAAGGAGATTGGTCGCGCCTATTCGGTGCTCAGTGATCCCCAGACCCGATCCCGCTATGACCAGTTCGGCGAGGCCGGCCTGGGCGGTGCCGCCGGCGCTGCCGACATGGGCGACATGGGCGGTTTTGCCGACCTGTTCGAGACCTTCTTCAGCGGTTTTGGTGGCGGCGCGGCGGCCCAGGCCGGCGGCCGTCGCCGCAGCGGCCCCCGCCAGGGCGATGACCTGCGCCTGGATCTGACGATCAGCTTTCAAGAGGCGGTATTTGGCATCGAGAAGGAAGTACAGGTGCGCCATCTGGAAACCTGCTCCACCTGCAGTGGCAGCGGTGCCAAGGCCGGCAGTGGCCCCAGCACCTGTGGCACCTGCGCCGGGGCTGGCCAGGTCCGGCGCGCCACCCGTACCCCTTTCGGCAGTTTCACCCAGGTGGCCTCCTGCCCCACCTGTGATGGCACCGGCCAGGTGATCGCCGATCCCTGCTCCGCCTGCGGTGGCCAGGGCTTGCAGCAGGTGCGCAAGAAGTTGCGGATCAACATCCCCGCAGGCGTCGATTCAGGTACCCGGCTCAGGGTGGCGAATGAGGGCAATGCCGGACCCCGTGGTGGCCCCCCCGGGGACCTGTACGTGTTCCTCAATGTCCAGGCCCATCCGCAGCTGCGCCGCGATGGCATCACCATTCACTCCGAGGTGATGCTCAACTACCTACAGGCGATCCTGGGGGACACCATCGAGCTGGAAAGCGTCGATGGCCACGAGCGGCTGACGATTCCGGCGGGCACCCAGCCCGGCACCGTGCTCACCCTGCAGGGCAAGGGGGTGCCCCGGCTCGGCAATCCAGTGGCCCGCGGCAATCACGAGGTCACCGTCAAGGTGCAACTGCCCACCAAGTTGAGTGGTGATGAGCGGCAGTTGCTGGAGCAGCTGGCGGGTCATCACACCAGCAAGGGCCAGCGCCACCATCACAAGAGTGGCTTGTTTGGTGGCCTGTTTGGCGGGGGCGGCTGAGGCCTTGGTCAGCCCGAGCCAGCCAGCTGCCTGCTTGGATCTGCGCGGCACCCCCTGTCCCTTGAACTACATCCGCTCTCGCCTGGCCCTCGAAACGATTGCTCCGGGGGCCTTGCTACAGGTGGATCTCGATGTTGGGGAACCGGAGCAACTGGTGAGCTCAGGGCTCACCAGCAGTGGCCATGGGGTGGAGATTCAGCCCCATCCGTCCGTCGATACGGCGGTGAGGCTGCTGATACGCCGTGCGGCTGGCCCAGACGATGGCTGATGGCTCGCCGGTCAGGCTGGCGTCCGCCCCGATCAGTGGCCAGGTGGTGTCTCTGCTGGCCAATTACTGCTGGGTGCAATTGGATCGGCCCGGTCCCACAGGCATCTCCCGTTTGCTCTGCACCCGCCGAACCCGCTTAGGCAAGCGAGGCCTGCAAATCTGCAGCGGCGATCGGGTGCGGCTGGAGGGGGTGGACTGGCCCGCTGGCCGCGCTGCCGTCGCCGACCTGGAACCGCGCCACTCCCTGTTGAGCCGGCCGCCCGTGGCCAATCTCAGCCGGGTGGTGGTGGTGGTGGCCCTGGCCGAGCCCGAGCTTGACATCCTGCAGCTAACCCGTTTTTTAATCACCGCCGAGCTCACCGCTCAGCCGGTGGATTTGGTGTTCTCCAAGGCCGATCTGCTGCCGGCGGAGCAGGTGCGGCAGTGGTGCGGACGGGCCGAGAGTTGGGGCTATCGGCCCCTGGCTTTGGCCAGTGGTGGCGGCCTCGGGCTGGAGTCGTTGCGGCAACGGCTGAGCCAGCCTGGCCTAGCGGTGCTCTGCGGCCCTTCCGGGGCGGGTAAGAGCAGTTTGCTCAATGCCCTGCGCCCCGATTTGAAGCTGCGGGTGGCGGCCGTCTCTGGCCGCTTGCAGCGCGGCCGGCACACCACCCGCCACGTGGAGCTGTTCGCCTTGGCTCCCGGGGCCCTGGTGGCCGATAGCCCCGGCTTCAATCGCCCGGCCCTGCCGGAGGATGCGGCCGCCTTGGCCCGCCTGTTTCCAGAGCTGCGCCAGCGCCTGGCGGCCGGTTGCTGTCGCTTCAGCAATTGCCTGCATCGCGGCGATCCCGGCTGCGCGGTGGCTACCGATTGGCCCCGTTACCACCTCTATGCCCAGTGCCTCGCCGATATCGAGGCAGATGCTGCAAGGGCGATGCGGCGGGGGCTGGTCCGCCCCTCAACCGCCTGCAAACCCGGTGGGTCTGGCCTGCAAAATCCAGAGCCAGGCCAGGCCGGCCGGGCTGGACGAGCGGAACAGCAGCTGGATCCTCGCCTGCGTCAGGCCTCCCGGCGGCGGCGGCGCCAGGACACCGAGCAGCTCCAGTCGCTGGAGCAGACGAGTGGTGCCGATGACCTTGCCGATGAGCTCAGTTGACCCGGGCGGCTCAGCTGACCCGGGTCAGCCCCCCAGGCCCGGCAGGTTCAAGTTGAGGCCGCCCGTGAGGGATTCCATCCGCTCCTTCATCGTGCCGGTGGAGCTGGCATAGGCCGCCTGTAAAGCCTCTAGAACGGCGGCTTCAGAGGCGGAGCTGCCCTCCTGGAGTAGTTCCGGGGCGAGGCTCACCTTCAGGGGTTGCTGGTTGCCGGATAGCCAGACGCTGGCGCGGCCATCGGCGGAGCGACCCTCGATTTCCATATCGTCGAGTTCTTCCTGCAGCTTCTGGGCGTTCTGCTGCAATTCCTGAGCCTTTTTGAAGGCTTCGGTGAGTTGTCCGAAATTGGGGAGACCGAAGCCGGCCATGTAGGAGCCATAACTGAGAACAGGCTAGGGGAAGCC
>CANHSW010000017.1 GCA_947463165.1 Cyanobacteriota bacterium | reverse complement strand
TAGCTTAGTTTAATTGCTTAGGCGTATCGCCTTGGCTGGTCTGTCTACCGTACAATCAATAACCCATTGATTTCTGTTTTGAAATCAATGGGTTTTTATTTGACAGCTTTTTTTATTCGGTATTGCTGGGAGTTTGCTGAGTCATGGTGCTCCCTGGTTCGTCTGGGCGGGATTGGCGCAGATCCCCCTGTTGCCTGGGACGTCGGCGCGATTCAATGGATCAGCGCAGTTAGCTGCTTCGATTCGCTCCGCTCTTGCCCGCCCCCAACCCCCAAGTCAATCGCCTTGCCAGTCGCCAAGCGGGTGAGGCCATCCCCAGTTATCGCTGGCTGGTGCCCCTGCCCTGGCGGCAGTGGCCGGCGGAGGCTCGCTTGATGCTGGCGATGGTCGCCCTCTGGAGTGGCGTGGGCCTGCTGGTGCTCGCTTCCGCCAGCTGGTGGGTGGCTGAACGGGAGATGGGCGATGGGGCCTTCTATCTCAAGCGCCAGTTGCTCTGGATGCTGGCCAGTTGGGGCCTGTTGTGGTTTGCCCTGCGCACCAGCCTGCGCCGCTGGTCCCACCTGGCGCCGATGGGTCTATTGATCGGCTTACTGCTGGTGGCCGCCACCCTGGTGATGGGCAGCACGGTTAATGGCGCCAGCCGCTGGCTGGTGATCGGCCCCATCCAGCTGCAACCATCTGAATTGGTCAAGCCCTTTGTGGTGCTGCAGGGGGCCTCCCTGTTCGCCCACTGGAAGCGCAGTGGCATCGATCAGAAGCTGTTGTGGCTGGGGGTGTTCGCCGGCTTGATTCTGCTAATCCTCAAGCAGCCCAACCTCAGCACGGCTTCGCTCACCGGTCTGCTGCTCTGGCTGCTGGCCCTGGCCAGTGGCCTGTCGCTACGACTGTTGGCCGGGGCGGCTGGCGGTGGCCTGTTGGTGGCTAGCGCCAGCATCGCCTTGAATAGCTATCAGCGCGATCGGGTTATCTCCTTCCTCGATCCCTGGCGCGATGCCCGCGGCGATGGCTACCAGTTGGTGCAGAGCTTGATGGCCATTGGTTCAGGTGGGGTGCTGGGCGAGGGCTTTGGCCTCTCCACCCAGAAGTTGCAATACCTGCCGATTCAGAGCACCGATTTCATCTTTGCGGTGTTTGCCGAAGAATTTGGCTACGTGGGGTCGGTGGTGCTGCTGTTGTTCCTGCTGTTGTTTGGCTATGTGGGTTTGCGCATTGCCTTCAGTTGCCGTAGCAATGTGCAGCGGTTAGTGGCGATTGGTGGTACTAGTTTGTTGGTTGGTCAGTCGATTCTCAACATTGCCGTGGCCAGTGGCGCCATGCCCACCACGGGACTGCCCCTGCCTTTGATCAGCTATGGGGGCAATTCGTTGATGGCCAGTTTGCTGGTCTGTGGCTTGATCATTCGCTGCTCCCTGGAGAGCGGTGGCCTGGCCGCTCCGCCCCGCCCCCGGCGCCGCCACGGCCCTTGAAGCATTCGTTGCAGCGGCTCAGTAGGCTGACTTGATGATCAGCCTCGGCCCCTCCTTTGCCGACTGGGCCCGCAGCGCCGATTCGCTGCTGCAGCAGTCCCTGGCCTCCCCCTCTCCCCTCACCCTGGCGGTGGTATTCGCTGGCGGACTGCTCACCAGCCTCGGCCCCTGCTCCCTATCCCTGCTGCCGGTGACGCTGGCCTACCTGGCCGGTTTTGAGGCCGGTGATCGCCAGTTGCCCTGGCAGCGCAGCCTCAGTTTTGCCTGTGGCATCGTGGGCTCGCTGGTGATTTTGGGCCTGGCCAGCGGCCTGTTGGGGCGTATCTACGGCCAGATTCCTGGCTTGGTGCCCGTTTTGGTGGCTGTGCTGGCCCTGGTGATGGGCTTGAACCTGCTGGGGCTTTTGCCTATGCGTCTTCCCGCCGGCCCGGATCCAGACATCTGGCGCCGTCGCCTGCCGGCTCCCCTGGCCCCCCTGGGGGCCGGTTTGGCCTTTGGGCTGGCGGCCACCCCCTGCACCACTCCCGTATTGGCGGTGTTATTGGGCTGGATGGCCCAAAATGGCAGGCCCCTGGTGGGCATGCTGCTGCTCACCGCCTTTGGCGCCGGCCAGGTGCTGCCTCTTTTGCTGGCCGGTACGGCGGCGGCCAGCCTGCCCAAGCTGCTCAGCCTGCGCCAGCTCAGCCAGTGGTTGCCTCCGCTCAGCGGCGTAGTGCTGGTGACCACCGGGGTAATCACCCTGGTGGCCAATATCTTCTGAGCCGCCTCTGCCGCTGGGGCCCCTGTTACCGCGGCCTGCCGCTTGTAATCGGGCCAGCAGCTAGCCAGGGCCAACAAAGCTCCCTGAGCCCATCCCACCCCCACCCGTGACCGCAGCCAAGTCAGCCCTCAGCCGCCTGGCCTCCTGGATCTCAGACCTGCGACTGGCGATCGCCCTGCTGTTTGTGATCGCCGTCTCCAGTGGCATCGGCACAGCCATTCCCCAGAAGGAGAACGAAGCCCTCTATCACCGCATCTACGACAGTTCCCCCTGGTTGGGGCTGGTGGATGCCAACCGGTTGCTGGCCCTGCAACTAGACCACGTCTATTCCAGCGGCTGGTTTCTTGCCCTGTTGGCCTGGTTGGCCCTGTCGCTGCTGCTGTGCAGCTGGAGGCGCCAGTGGCCGGCCCTGCGGGCTGCCCTGCGCTGGATCGACTACCGCTCAGCCCGGCAATTGAGCAAATTGAGCCTGGCCGAGAGCCTGGCGGTGGTCGATGGCCCCAGCAGCCTGGCCCTGCTGGAGCAGGGTTTACGGAAACGCGGCTGGCAGATCCAGGCCCATGGGGACCGGCTGGCGGCCCGCCGGGGCCTGACCGGTCGCATTGGGCCGCTGCTGGTGCATGCCGGCATGGTGGTGTTGATGCTCGGTGCCGCTTGGGGTTCCCTGGGGGGCCATCGGCTGGAGCAATTCCTGGCCCCCGGTCGCAGCTTGGAGCTGATCGACAGTCGCGGCCACAGTGAAATGAGCTTGGCCCTCGATCACTTTTCGGTGCAGCGCGATCCGGCCGGTCGCCCCGAGCAGTACACCTCCAGCTTGAGGTTGCTGGAGGGCGGCACCGATCAACCAAAGCTGCTCAAGACTGCCCAGATCAGCGTCAACCATCCGCTGCGCTTCCAGGGTGTCACCTTCTATCAAGCCGACTGGGGGCTGGCGGCGATCACGGTGCAACTTGGTAAAAGCCCCCTGTTGCAATTGCCGTTGCAGAGCTTCCCCCAGTTGGGGGAACAGGTTTGGGGGCTGCTGCTGCCCACCCGGCCCGACGGCAGTGAGCCGGTGCTGCTGCTGCTCACCAGCGAGCAGGGGCCGGTGGAGGTCTATGACAACAGCGGCAGCTCGATCGGGCGCCTGTCGGTGGGTGGTGAGCCGGTGGAGTTGGCCGGCCTGCCGGTGCGGGTGGCCAGCGTGCTCCCCGCCAGCGGCATTTTGCTTAAACGCGACCCCGGGGTGCCGCTGGTGTATTCGGGCTTTGCCATCGCCCTGCTGGGGGGCGGCATGAGCCTGGTGGCAACGCGGCAGTTGTGGGCTATCGCCGAAGTTCACACTCTGCATGTGGCCGGCATGTGCAATCGCAATCTCACCGGTTTTGCGGCGGAATTGCCAGGCTTATTGGCGGAGCTGGAGTTGGCCGAGCCTGAGTTGGCGGAGCCAGAGGTGGCTCAGCCACAAACGCTCTGATCTGTTGAGCGGTAATATCCCTAGTCGGCAATATCCCTAATAAGTTGATCCGCAAACTCTCTCATCTGGTGAGCGGCAATGTCCCTAAGCGGTTGAGCCGCAGGGAGTTTTTGTGGCCGCTCAGCAGGGCAGGCGAGTGCCGTGGCTCACCCTCACTACGGTGTGGACGTTGCCGCGGCGGCTGAAATCTGCCACCAATTCAATCCATTGGGGGTCTGCGGCGGCCACCAGATCATCCAGGATGCGGTTAGCCACCTCCTCATGGGAAATAGCCCGGTCGCGGTAGCTATTTACGTAGAGTTTGATCGCTTTCAGTTCCAGCACCCGGGGGCCTGGCTGGTAGAGCAGCCTTAGCACGGCAAAGTCTGGATAGCCGGAGAAAGGGCATAGGCAGGTGAATTCCGGCAGCTCGATTGACACCTCGTAGGCCCGGCCCGGCCTGGGGTTGTCAAAGCAGATCAGCTGAGCATCGGCAATCGCTCGCTCGCCATATAGCGGAGTGCGGGTGGCCTCGGCCTGGTGGTTGGCGGCGCTAGGGCTCACGGATGCGGAATCGGCGATCTGTTCTATGGCCATCCTAGCCAGCGCCGCTCGGCCGTTTAGCTGTGAGGGCTCGGCTATTCAAGTAACTATTGTTACGGCGAGCCGGCCAGGGCTCGGGCCTAATGGCCAGGTCCTCCCAATTGGCAGGACGTCCTGAGAGACTGCTCACAAGCCCCCCGCTGCTTCCATGAAAAAAATCGAGGCCATCATTCGTCCGTTCAAGCTTGAAGACGTGAAGATCGCACTGGTCAATGCGGGCATCGTGGGCATGACCGTCAGTGAGGTGCGGGGTTTCGGTCGTCAAAAGGGCCAGGTGGAGCGCTATAGAGGCTCGGAGTTCACGGTTGAGTTTCTGCAGAAGCTCAAGCTCGACATCGTGGTGGACGACGAAAAGGTCGATACCGTGGTGACCGCGATTCAAGAGGCCGCCCGCACCGGTGAGATTGGCGACGGCAAGATTTTTGTTAGCACCATTGAATCAGTGATCCGCATCCGCACCGGCGATCGCGACAGCAGCGCCATCTAGTCCCAGCCGGGCGGCCCCTGGCCCGGCTTGCTCCTGCTTCTGCCCCCGGTTGCTGTTATCAGCCGCCGGCCAGGGTTTCCTGCACCAATCGGCGGATCTCAGCAGGATCGATCGGCAGCCCATCGCTGGGGCACAGATGGGTTGCCGGCCCAGGGCTTGTGCTGGCAGGGCTTGTTCTGGCATCGCTCGTGATGGCCTTGCTTGTACTCGCATGGCTTGTGCCAGCGGCTTCGGCCCCTGTCTCCCTGACGGTCGCCAGCGGATCGCCAGGTTTTAGCCAGAGCAGATATTCGTGGTTGCCTGCAGGGCCGGTGATCGGCGAGGCCACCAGCCCCGCTGCGCTTAAACCCAGCCCGGCGGCAGCGGCGATCACCCCGCCAATAGCGTCTTCGTGGGCGGCCGGATCGCGCACCACTCCCCCCTTGCCAACCCGGGCTCTGCCCACCTCAAACTGGGGTTTCACCAGCAACACCAGCTCGCACCGCTCGGGTTTGAGCAGCGCCAGCAGCGCCGGCAGCACCAGCGCCAGGGAGATGAACGAAACATCGGCCACCGCCAAATCCGGCTGGGGGTCTTCCGGGCCATACAGCTGCTCAGCCGTGAGACGGCGCAAATTGGTGCGCTCGCGCAGCACAACCCGGGGATCGCAGCGCAGGCTCCAGGCGGTTTGGCCATAGCCCACATCGATGCCGTAAACCCGCGCCGCGCCCCGTTGCAGCAGGCAATCGCTGAAGCCGCCGGTGGAGATGCCGCCGTCGAGGCATACCCGGCCCGCCACCGCAATCGGGAACAGGCTCAAGGCCCGCTCCAGCTTCTCGCCACCGCGGGAGACAAAGCGGGGCGGTTGTTGCACGTTGAGCGGCAGCTCCGGGTGCACCTCGGTGCCGGGTTTGTCGAGCAGCCGATCGCCGCTGCGCACCCGGCCAGCCCGGATCAGTTGCTGGGCCTGCTGGCGGCTGGCGGCCAGACCGCGATTCACCAGTTCCAGATCCAGGCGCTGCTTGGGGGCCAAGGCGTTATGTCGTCGCTGCTGCCTGAGCGATCCAACCACAGGCCGGCACCCCTGCCGGCGGCGGCGATCACTTTGCTGCGAGGCCACGCCATACATTGGCTAGGACGTCGCCACGCGCTGGCCCTTGATTGAGCGTTACACCCTGCCCGAGATGGGCAGCATCTGGAGCGAGCAGGCCAAGTACCAGAGCTGGCTGGATGTGGAGATTGCCGCCACCGCCGCCCAGGCCCAGCTGGGGCGCGTACCTGAGCAGGCCCTGGCCACGATTCGAGCCAAGGCCAGCTTTGAGGTGGAGCGCATCCTCGAGATCGAGGCGGAGGTGCGCCACGACGTGATCGCCTTCCTCACCAATGTGAACGAACACGTGGGCGAGGCGGGCCGCTACATCCACGTGGGCATGACCAGCTCCGACGTGCTCGACACCGGCCTGGCCCTGCAGCTCAAAGCCTCGGTGCAGTTGCTGCGCCAGGAGCTCGATGCCCTGGCCGACGCCCTGCTGGCCCTGGCCCGCGCCCACAAGGCCACGGTGATGATTGGCCGCTCCCATGCCATCCACGGCGAGCCGATCAGTTTTGGCTTCAAGCTGGCCGGCTGGCTGGCCGAGGTGCAGCGCAATCAGGAGCGTCTCGAGCGCCTGGCCCAGGTGGTGAGTGTGGGCCAGATCAGCGGCGCCATGGGCACCTACGCCAACACCGATCCCCAGGTGGAGGCGATCACCTGCGCCCAGCTGGGCCTGGTGCCCGATGCCGCCAGCACCCAGGTGATCGGCCGCGATCGCCATGCCGAATACGTGCAGACCCTGGCCCTGGTGGGGGTGGCCCTGGAGCGTTTTGCCACCGAGATCCGCAACCTGCAACGCACGGATGTGTTGGAGGTGGAGGAGAATTTCGCCAAGGGCCAGAAGGGCAGCTCGGCGATGCCCCACAAGCGCAATCCGATCCGCAGCGAGCGGATCAGCGGCCTGGCCCGGGTGCTGCGCAGCTATACGGTAGCCGCCCTGGAAAATTGCGTCCTCTGGCATGAGCGCGACATCAGCCATAGCTCGGTGGAGCGGATGATGCTGCCCGACTGTTCGGCCACCCTGCATTTCATGCTGCGGGAGATGACCGAGGTGATCCAGGGGCTGGGGGTCTACCCGGACAACATGGCCCGCAACATGAATGTCTACGGCGGCGTGGTGTTCAGCCAGCGGGTGCTGCTGGCGCTGGTGGAAGCGGGCCTGAGCCGCGAGCTGGCCTATCGGATTGTGCAGCGCAATGCCCATGCCGCCTGGAACAGTGAGGGGGGCGATTTCCGCGCCAACCTGGCCGCCGACGCTGAGGTGAATGCGGCGCTCAGCCCCGAACAGCTGGCGGCCTGTTTCGCCACCGATTTGCACCTGGCCAACTTGGATGTGATCTGGCAGCGCCTGGGCATTTGAGCAGCCGTGCTCTTACCCCTGGCAATGTTTTGGACAGCTAATGCGGACTGGATCGAGGCGGTGTTGAGCACCACCGGTCTGCTGCTGGTGGTGTGGCTGGTGCTCAGGCCCCGCAATAACTAGGGGGGATCGGCTCCTTGGGCCGACCAGTTGGGACTAATTGTTGAGGGGGCCAGTTGTCTTTTGGCAAAACCGGCCTCGGGGAAAATCTGGCTGGTTTATTAGCCGGTGAATTCGCCGTTGTAGGCCTCTTCTCCGTGGGCGTGGATGTCCATGCCCTGTTGCTCCTGCAGGTCGGTGACCCGCAGGGGCAGCAGGCTACGGATTACTTGCAGCACCACATAGGTGCCGATTCCCACCCAGAGGATCGTGAAGCAGCAGGCCTGGAATTGGATCCACAGCTGCTGCACCTGTCCGCGGATCAAGCCATCGGCGCCGGCTGGGTTGAGGCTCTTGAGGCAGAACACGCCGGTGAGCAGCGTGCCCAGTAAACCGGCCACGCCGTGTACCGGCAGTACGTCGAGGCTGTCGTCCAGGCGCCAATTGTGTTTGAGCTGCACGGCAAAGCCGCAGACCAGGGCGGCACTGGCCCCGATCGCCAGGGCGGCAAGGGGGCTCACGTAGCCAGCGGCTGGGGTGATCGCCACCATGCCGGCCACGGCGCCGGTGGCCAGCCCCACGGCGGTGGGTTTGCCGCGCTGCTGCCCTTCCAACAGCATCCATATCAAGGCGGCGGCGGCGGCGGCGCTATTGGTGTTCAGGCAGGCCAGGCTGGCCAGATTGCCGGCCACCAGGCCGCTGCCGCCATTGAAGCCAAACCAGCCAAACCACAGCAGCCCGGCCCCCAGCAAGATGAAGCTGACGTTGTGGGGCGGCGAAACCTGTTGGGGATAGTGGCGGCGCCGGCCCACCATCGCCACGGCCACGGCGGCGGCGATGCCCGAGGCCATTTCCACCACCAGGCCACCGGCGAAGTCGAGGGCCCCCAGGCCATCGGCCCCCAGCAGGCCGCCAGGTCCCCAGACCATATGGGCTAGGGGCAGATAGACGCAGCTGCTCCAGAGCACCAGGAAAGCAAGCCAGGCCGGGAAATTGATGCGTTCCACCACCGCCCCCGACACCAGCGCCGGGGTGATGATTGCGAAGGTGAGTTGAAAGAAGGCCACGGCGCCTTGGCTGAGCTGGCCCTCCCCCCAGCTAGCCGACCAGTTGCTCAAGCCAGCCCATTGCAGGCCGCCGATAAAAGGGGCGAGGGGGCCGACGCCAGGGGCGAACACCAGGCTGTAGCCATAGAGCACCCAGATCACACTGACTACCGCCATGGCCGCGAAGCTCATCACCATGGTGTTGAGCACGTTGCGGCTGCGCACAAAGCCGGCATAGAAGAGGGCCAGTGCTGGGGTCATCAGCAGCACCAGGGCCGCGCTGAGCAGCACGAAGCCATTGTTGGCGGCCCGCAGGGCCAGGTCGGCGGGGGCGGCGACCGCCAGGGGGGCGCCAGCAAAGCTGCCGCAAACGGCGCCAATCGCCGCAGTGGTTATCGACAAAAGCGGAAAAGCGCCACCGGGACAACCTGCGTCGCCGCAAACAGCCATTGAGTAGCGATTGCTACTAAAAAGCCTGGCTCGGTAGCAATTGTTACGGGTTGCTTTTGCTGAAGGGACGCCTCAATGCCCGCCGTTGCCTGCGGGAGCTTGGCTGGATGCTTCGCCCTGCGTTTTGTTGTCGTCTGGGTCAGCGCTTTGGAGGCGCCCGGTTGGGGGCTTGGCGTTAGCGGAGGCCTAGGGCGCAGAGGTCAATGGCGCTGAGTTCAAGGGAGCCTGGTCTCGGTTGCGGGGCTGTCGTGGCCTGGGGACTCGGGGGAGTTGTGGTTGACATCGGCATTGACTCTTGAGTTGGTAGATGCAGCCGCTGCTCCTGAGCTGGCTGAAGCAGCCGCTGCTGCTGACACCGAATCGACATTGCTAGCGGCCACATCACTGGCGGTTACGGGGGCGATGGGACGTTCGGTGGCTGGAGGTTGAGTTGCTGCCGCCACTAGATCCTCCACTTCGCATACCGGGAAGCGATTGATCGCCTTCAGGGCCAAGCGGGCATTGCGGCGCAATTGCTCGCTCACCAGCTCGCAGTAGGGCACTTGGCTGAGCAGGTCTACTGTGCGGCGCAGCACCCGCACCACATCGCCCTCATCCAGGGAGCTGCTGGTGATCACCTCATTCCAGCTGGCACCGGCGGCCCAGGCGTGCACCAGCCCTGTGAGCTCTGGCTCCCACCAGATCGGGAAGTTGACGCGGGCCTGTTCCTGTTGGCGGCCAAGTTCGCGCCGCAGCCCTCGCAGATCGTGCAGGGCCTCCTCCACCAGCGGTGGCGGCGGGAAGGCACACCAGAGATCGGGGCGGTTCACCTCGGTGGAGATCGCCTCCAGCACCGCCGCCAGTTCGGCTGGATTCAGTTCATCGAGGTAACCGCTGATCAAGGCCAGCCCGAGCCACAGTTCGTTGTCGCCGCGCAGGGCGGCCACGGTGCGGCCCACCTCCGTGGGTTGCAGGCCGTCTTCCCCGGCTAGGGCCCCGAAGTGGCGCAGCACGTCAATAAGCGCCAGGAAGGTATCCCAATGGCGGTTGGAACGGAAGTGGAGCAGCCGCTGGTGCTCCTCAATCTCCTGTTCCAACTCCTCCCGCCGCCGGCGATGTTTTTGCAATTGCTTGCGATCGCCCCAGCGATGGGCGGGATGTAACTCCAGTTCCTGCTCCAGTTGCTGCACCAATTGGCCCTGGGTCAACACCTCGCCGGCCAGGTCGTATTGGGGGGTGTGCATGTCGTGGCGGCGCGCCATGGAGGCAACGGCAAGGGCCAGGCCGCCGCTGAGCTGATCGCCGTGGCGCAGCTCCCCCAGCCGCTGCAGGTCTGGCTTGGAGATGGCGCCCACCTGCAGGCAGCTGAGCTCGGCGTGCAGGCTGACTACGGCGCTGCAGGGCAATAGCACCCAGAGGTTGTCGTCGGTGAGGCAGAGCAGCAGGGGGAACTGGCCTGGCCCCTTCACCTTGGCCACGATCACCGCCGGAGTTATCTGGCTCTTGAGCTGGGGTGCCTTGAGGCTCACCAGGCTGCCCTCGCTGGCGAACTGCAGCGCCAGGGTGAGTTCGTGGGCCAGGGTTTCCTCCGCCTGGGACTGCAAAATCCGCAGCAGGCGCCGCTCCTCCCGCAGCCGGGCGCGCTTGTTTTCGTAGGCCTCGAAGTCTTCCCAGGGCACGTCTTCTGAGCCGTCCTCCAGGCGGTTGAGCTGCTCCTCCAGCTCGGCGATGCGGGCCTTGTCGTCGGCCAGATCCAGGGTGGCCAGATAGCGCCCGAAGCTGCGCTCCACCAGCTCCCGGGCCTTGACCAGGTCGTAGCGCTGCAGCAGGTTGAGCACCATCCCGTAACTGGGGGTGAACTGACTCACCAGGGGATCGGAGGGGCTGGTGGCCAATTCGCCGGCCTCCCGCACCCCCTCAAAGCGGCTCTGCACGGTTACGACATAGCCCTGGGAATCGAGACCCCGGCGCCCGGCGCGCCCGGCCATCTGCAGAAATTCACTGGCCATCAGGGGGCGATGGCCCCGTTCGGTGCGCTTGGACAGGGCCGATATCACAGTGCTGCGGGCGGGCATGTTGATGCCGGCCGCCAGGGTTTCGGTGGCGAATACCACCTTGATAAGGCCCTGTTGGAATAGCTCTTCTATCAGTTCTTTCCAGGCCGGCAGTACGCCGGCGTGGTGGGAGGCAATGCCCCGCTGCAATGGCTCGGCATGGCCTTCCCGCACCGCTTCCGGGGTGGCGGCGGCAAAGGCATCAAGCCGGCTGCGGATACGCGTCTGTTCGGCCGGCGTCACCAGGCAGGCCTTGCCCATGTCGCGCACCCCCTTATCGCAGCCCCGGCGGCTGAAGATGAAGTAGATGGCCGGCAGCATCTGTCGCTCCGCCATCTGGGCCACCACAAAGGGCAGCGGCGGCGCTTCCGGCTGGGGCGGTTTAGGCGATTTGTTCGGGCCTTTGCGGCGGCTGCCCTTGGGGGGGCGCCAAACTTTGCAGTTGGGATGTAGAGCCGTGCCAGCGTCGTTGAGCAGGGGATGTAGGCCTTTGGCGCTGCAAAAACTGAACTGCAGCGGCACCGGTCGGTAGTCGCTGAGCACCAAATTGGTGGGGCCGTGAACGCTGTGGATCCAGTCGGTTAGTTGGCCGGCATTGGCCACCGTGGCCGATAGGGCCACCAGCTGCACCGCTGGCGGGCAGTGAATGATTGATTCTTCCCATACCGTACCCCGCTGGGAATCATTCATATAGTGGCACTCATCAAGCACCACTGCTTCTACATCTTCTAGCGGATCGTCTTCGCGGTTATCTATTTCTATATAGAGCATATTGCGGAAGATCTCGGTGGTCATTACCACGATTGGCGCCTCGCGGTTGAAGCTGAGGTCACCGGTGAGTAGGCCCACCTGATCTGCGCCGAATTGCTGGCGAAAATCCCGCAGTTTTTGGTTGGAGAGGGCCTTTAGCGGCGTGGTGTAGAACACTTTGCGCCCATGGGCCAGGGCGCGATAGATGGCGTATTCGCCCACCAGCGTTTTGCCAGAGCCGGTGGGGGCGCTCACCACCACCGAATGGCCCTGGTTCAAGGCATCGATCGCCTCTAGCTGGAAGGGGTCGAGCGGAAATGGAAAGAGCTGCTGCAGCGGCGGCACCGTGGTGTCGGCGGCGGGGCCATCGGTGCTGCTGCTGGGCATCGTTTGATCCTAGGGGGGAAAGCCGCCTAAACCCCTGTTGATGGCCAATTGATGGGAGCTCTGTCGCTGGGCGTCTGGGGAAGCGTCGATGATCCGCCAGCGCTTGTGCACAGACCTGACACAAGCGATCGCACAACCGATGGCGGCAGCGCTATAGGCCCGCCCGCCAGCAGCCGAGGGCCTAGGTCGCTCGGCTGCCGCAGCGATTGAGCCGCTGGACCTGCAGCAACAGCTGTTTGCCCAGTGGCAGCAGTGCCAGGACGCCACGATCGACGGGCCAAGCTTGCGGCGATCCTGGCGGCCGATCCGGCAGTCATTCGAGGCCTTGCCGCAACTGCTGCTGGATCTGGGGTTGCCAGCGCGCTGAGCAAACCCCATGGGCCAAAAGGCTGGGCAGCTGCCGGCCGTTGCCACAAGTCACCGATGGCCTGTGGACCTGCCTGGGGGTCCAGGGGGGCGAGCCCAGTAACAACCACCCTGTAGGCGTAGTCTTATCCCCAGGAGTAAGGCCCCCGAGCCAGTCGGTGATTCAGGGCTAGATCAGGGATTTGCCGAGCAACAGGGATTGGCCGGCCAACAGCCAGGTA
The DNA here is from genome assembly GCA_947463165.1 of Cyanobacteriota bacterium. GTDB lineage: Bacteria > Cyanobacteriota > Cyanobacteriia > PCC-6307 > Cyanobiaceae > UBA5018. The sequence continues at coordinate 3,322 of CANHSW010000017.1, read as the reverse complement.
GACCAGTCTGGCGGTGGCGCCATCTGCCTCAAGCCCCCTTTTTGGGTCACCACCAACATCAGGCCAAAGGGCCTGCATGGCTGGCAGTTCTTGGCGCAGGCCTGGATCGCCCATCAGCGCGGCGGGGTGATGCCTGCCTGGCTGCCGGATCCCTCACCGCTCAGCACAACCGACACCTCCATGAGCGTTCTGCCAGCAGCGATCAGGGGTGGATTTGCTTGGGGGCAGTGACAACCCATTGAATGCATAGGATTAACCCAACAACGCAAAGTTTATTATCATGAGAGCCCCTGTTTTCATCATTGGTTTTCCGCGATCGGGCACGTCCTTTGTTGGCAAGCTGATCTCCCAATTCACCGGATACAAATCTCATGGTGAATCCCATACGCTAACCTTGCTGCAGGAGGTACATCATCGGATTAATCTCTACCGACGCCGTACGGATTTTACGGGCAAGGAACTGGTGAAGCAGCTGGATATGCAGGCGCTCAAGGATCTTAACACCAAGTTCTTTCGCGATTTCTACCTTGACGCCTATGGCAGTGAACAGTTTATCGACAAAACCCCTGGCGCTGTGGCTTGTCATGGCTGGGGTGTGGTAAAGGAAGTGTTTCCCAATGCCGTATTCGTGGCCTGTGTGCGCAGCCCAGTGGAGGTCTTTGAATCCGCTGTACTGAAGTTTGGCGGACTTGGCGGTGAGGGAAGCAAAACGAATTCCCTTGAGCTGGCAGAGGGGTGGGTTGCGGCGATGGCGGGAATTGAAAAGATGGCTGCATCTCCCTTCGCCGCCGACCTGCACGTGCTGTCACAGCTGGAACTACGAGCGGATCCCAGCACCACTGTCACCAAGCTGTTTCGATTTCTAGGACTGCCAGAAAGCACGATCCCAGAGGGCATCGCCCTCTGCAATAGCTCACGGGAGGATGTGCTTACTGAAGCAATCAATAAGCCCACATATAAAACACTCAGTCAGCTGGCCATAACACCTACGGAAGCTGAACAATTCCGATCCATCTGTGCAGCCACCTGCTCACGATGGGATATATCTCTGTAAAAATAATTTCACTATGAATGATTCAGTAAAAACCATTTTTCTTCATATTGGAGCCGGAAAGACTGGGACCACCGCTATTCAGGCAGCCATTCCACTTATGCGCCGCAATCTTGAAGAGTCGGGATTGCGTGCTCCCCTTGATCCTGCTGTATCTTCGGAATTTGAATTTAGGCCAAGGGTTGGCAGCGGATATTCTTTTTCTCTGGCCAAACTTCTGAATCCTAGCTTTAAAAATTCTATACCACTTGGCGAGCAGGAAACTTGGCAGTGGTTGGAAATAGAATTTGAAAAAGCTCAGAATGAAGGATTAAATCTTCTCTTCTCGAGCGAGGCACTCCAATTTGCGCGCGAAACACAACTTCAGGCATTCAAGGGGCTAGCAGCTCGACACGGCTTTCAAATAAAAGCAATCTTTTACGCAAGAACTGCTCTCGACTATTCAATCTCAGAGTACCTTCAACATCTGAAGACGGGGTTTTCGGCGTATCCTAATAAAGATCTCCCAACTGCGCTCAGGGACTATATCGCAACTGCCCGTGTCCCTTTTGGCGCAACACTGTCAACTTTCTCAAACGTATTTGGCAGGCAAAGCCTCGATGTACGCAGCTACGATGTGGTGAAGAGCAACCTCCTGGACAACTTTTTTACTGCTGTAACTGGAAGCATTTACAAAATCCCCAAGACTAGTCAGCGCAATCGTTCGCTGACAAGAAATGAGCAGGAGGCCCTAGAGAGTCTCTTGCAATGCGAAAACGGATCTGAACTATGCAAGCGTATCGGCAATAAGCTGATTCAGACACCATCGCCCAAGGACGCCAGTCGCACTTACTTCGTGGACGATGAAAGTATGCAAAAATTCATCTTAAATAATGAACCGATTGTGGAGATAGTTAATGGCTATTTGCCGCTTGATCAACAGATCGGCATTGCAACTGGCAACTCACCGGTTACCACTAAACCCGCTGATGGCTATAATCCAGACTGGCATAGTACTTATCGCGCAATTATTGAAACCTTAGTCTAGCATTGGCTTCGACTGAATGCGTGGTGTAAAGTCTTGATAATTTTTGTCCGTCAAAATATGCTGTGCAATCTGGGGGTGACTTCATCGATGTTTACTTGGTTACGGCATAATTAATTACGCTTGGACGGCAGGCCTGGTCGAGCCGCGCAAAGCTCGCGCCCCACCATCAGGCAGTGCCTCAGGCAGTGTCCCAGGGGCAAGGCGCTCTTGCTGCGATCGAAGCAGAAGCTCTGGTTCAGTAGCAGATCCGCCACTATCTGTACCAACAGCACCACATGACGCTGGTCTACAGATGCAATCGCGAATCAAATTTATGTCAACGGCTGTACGGGGGCAAGTTCACTGAGTGCCGTCCTGGCCGTGAATGGCTAGCATGTGTGAGTAATGAATGGGCTTGGCTTAGGCAACTCACCAGCCGGCTGAATTGTTTCTGTCAACTCCTAGTCTCCCTATCCCTAGTCTCCCTATCCCTAGTCTCACTATCCCTAGTCTCACTGCAAATAGTCTCGTAATTCTCGGTCTCGCCGCGCCTAATCTCGCTATCATTAGTCTCATCACCCCTGGCCTCGTGATCCCTAATCTGCCCGCCTCTAGCCTCATGATCCATAATTTAACCGTATCTAATCTCGCTGTATCTAATCTCACTGTATCTAATCTCATCGTATCTAATCTCATCGTCTCTAATCTCATCGTCTCTAATCTCGCCAACCCGAGTGTCTGTTCAGGATCCAAGTAAGCCAGGCTTCCGATTTGGTCCCCGAGCTTGGGCCGTTGGGTTGGTGCTGGTGAGTGTTGTGGGCGGCTGGATCTTTTTGTGGCAGCAGGCCCGCCATAACCAGCGGCGGCAAAATCTCGACTCCCAGACCGCCATCGTGACCCGCCAGGATGTGATCGTAATGGTGACCGCATCCGGCTCGATTCGGCCGATTACGCCAGTGAATGTAAGCCCCAAGCAGCCAGGGCGCATCATCAGCATCTCCGTAGATCAGGGTGATCGGGTGACGGCTGGCCAGAGCCTAGCTCGCATGGATGACAGTAATTTGAGAGGTCTTTACCTGAGCGCGGTGGGTAAACTGTCGGCGGCGACGGCTAATCTGAGAAAATTGCAGCTGGGCAATCGTCCCCAGGAAATCCGGCAGGCCCGTGAGAATCTAAACCAGGCACAGGCGGAAATTATCGCTGTGCGTTCCACCTATCTCGGCAATTTAGCGCTATATCAAGCTGGTGCGCTCGGTCGCGTCGCC
>CANHSW010000016.1 GCA_947463165.1 Cyanobacteriota bacterium | reverse complement strand
TAGGCGGCGCTGAGGGCCTGCATCGCTCCGCCCACCAGCCAGGTGGCACCGTGCCACTTGAGCAGGCCGGCCAGGGTTTGGCTGCTCCACTCCACCACCCCCAGGGCCAGGCAGGCGCGGGCCAGTTCGGCGGCGGCGGCCCTCAGCTGTGCCATGGTCCAGCCGCACTGCCATAGCCGGGCCATCTCTTGGAGCATCAGGCCATTGGCCACCGCCAGCACCAACAGATCGAGGCTGGGGATGGGGGTGGCGAATACCCCAGCCGCCACCAACCACTGGGTGCGCTGCTGCAGGGCCTCAAAGCGTTCGCGGCGCAGCAACTCCAGGTCGGCTTGCCAGCGGCCGTGCAGATCGCGCAGTTGGCGCAACCGGGTGTCCTGTCGCAGTTTGGGCGCCTGCTGATGCAGCAGGCGATTTAACGGCTCCAGGCAGGCGGCCACCGCTTCCACCTGGCCATTCCAGAGCAGCAGCTGATCGCTGTTTATTTCTGGCAATTGGCTAGATAATTCGAGCCGCACCTGGTTTGGATCGGCAACATCGGCTTCCACCAAAAGCCATAGGGGCTGGCCCTTGGGCAGGGCTTCTATCCAGCGCAGTTCAGCGGCCGAAAGGGGCATCTGTAGGTGATGAATCAGCAGCTCACAGCTGGTGAATCGCTCCGGCCAGCGCCACTGCTCACTCCAGCGCGGCAACGCCTCAGACCAGTGCAGTGTGAAGCCGCACCGCCCCCGCAGGGCTTCGCTAAACACCGGCTGCATCGCCAGTGGTGGCGGCTGCATTCCCACCAGGGCCAGCTGGGGATCGCTGCGCTGCAGCTGCTGGCGCAGGTGTTCTAAATGGGCCAACCGGGCTGGATCTTCTGCATCAAGGGCCTGAAATTGCTCCAACAGGCCGTCGAGTCGCTTTTGCCAGCCCTGCAGGTCGGTGTCGACCAGGCCAAATTTTTGGCGCGGCCTGGCCAGCCACAGGCCCAGGGCCGCCGCCGCCGCCAAACTGAAGGAGGTGCCGCCGCCGATCACCCCCCCCAGGTGGATCAAACCGTCGCCCACCAGCAAACCGGCTCCAGCCACCGCCGCCACCGGCCACCAACGCCGCAGAAGCGAGTTCACCGCGGGAGAGACAACTGCGGCGGAAACCAGGCCAGGGGAGGCCGGGGCGGGGGAGACCAGGGAAGTGGAGACCAATGCGGCGGTTGTGAGGGGTTCCGGAGCGCTCACCACAAACCTGCAAATAGTCTTGACGGTGGCATCTCTAGCGCACGGGCCCCCAAAACGCACGCAAAGCCTGACAAGCCCTTGGCTCCTAGCCGCAGAGTTCTCCTAGCCGCAGATGGCTCTTGCCGCTGATGGGTAGTAGCCGCAGAGGTCTCGTAGCTGCAGATTGCTCGCTGTCGCAGGTGGCTCTTTGCCATTCAATAGCTCGCTGGCGCAGCTGGTTCGTAGCCTTTATGGCTCGTAGCCGCAGCTGGCTCGTAGCCGCAGGTGGCTCCTAGCCGCCCATGGCTCTTTCCGCCCACAGCTTTTGCCGTTCCCGGCTCTTGGCCATTGCCAACCGCCCAAGTTCAGCCAGGGGGCCTAGGCACCTCACCCCCCAGGGTCCCCTTGACGGCCAAGCCCTGACACAAACCCGCTCCAGCATTTGAGCGCCAGGATTTTCCTGACAGCATCCCAGAATGTTTAGGGCTACTCCCCTATGGGCCAGCCCTTTCCCCCTAGCCATTGCCTGCCATAGCTGCTTACGTTCCTGCCCCCCGCTCTCTGGCCCAGGCCTTTGGATCGCTTGATCCCTTGATCCATTTCCAGGCTCCCGATTGGACAACGCATCTCACCGCCAGCCACCGATGAGCCGTTCTGGGCGCCTACAGGCCAATCCGATCGCCTCCTTGAGCGAGCGGCAATGGCGGCAACTTGACCAGTGGCAGCGCCAGCTGGATCTGGCTGAGGGCTGGTGCGGCAGCCTGCCAGTGGTGCTCTGGGATCGGGCCTGGCTGCGGTTGGAGGCGGTGGCGGTTGAGCGGCTGGGGCAACGGCTCCCCCCCGACGGCAGCGCCGATGCCCCCGAGCTGGTTCGCTTTCGAGAGCTGCAGCAGCAGGGGGACGATGCCTGGCAAGCGCAGCTGATCTGCTGGCAGGAATTTGGTCCTGAGGCCTGCCAGCAGGCCCTGCAGCGTTATTGGCAGCGCCAGCAACAGGGCAACCACGGCTGGACTTTGCCGGCTTATCTGCAGTTTTTGCAGCACTACCGCCAGATGCTCGCCGCAGCCTCCCAGCGCTTTCTGCCCCTGGTGGTGCTCGCCCGGGAGGGGGGCCACGAACCCCACCAGCTGCTGTGGCTAGCCGCCAGAGGCCAGCCGATGCGGCACACTTGCCCCTGATTGCAGGGCTGCGGCGATGGCCGACGACACTTCTCCTTCCTTCCAGGCCGGCTCGTCTTTCCAAAGCGGCGAAGAGCAAGGCCAGCGGAGCGAAGAGCAAAGCCAGCGGAGCGAAGAGCAAAGCCAGCGGAGCGAAGGCCAGGGCCAGCGGGGCGGCCGGGGACCGGGTAATCGGGAGCCGGGCGGGTTCCGCATCCGCTTGAGCGACAACGAGATGCGCGCCGCCCGCGCCGTGCAGGAGGCGTTCCGGCTGCGCTCCACCGTGGCGGCCCTGGGCTTTTCAATCCGCACCGTGGCCCAGCTGCTGGAGGACGGCCAGCTGAGTGAACTGGTGGCCCAGCAGCAGGCCCAGGCCGGTGCTGGTCGCGGCGATGCTCCCAGAGCCGCTGTTACCAGGGGAGACGGGGCCCGCCGGGAGGGCCGTGGTGAGGGCCGCGGTGATGGGGCCAGGGGTCTGCGCCGCCTCGATGGCCGCCAGGAGCGCGCCGCCCGCATCGATCCCTTCGCCAGGCCCGCTAAGCCAGCGCCGGCCGCCGCCGCTGAGGAATTGGCTGCCGGTGAGGCCGATCAGCTCGGCGACGAAAACCTGGCCAGCGAGCAGTTCGACAGCCCCGCAGCCGAAGCCGCTGATTTCCAAGCTGGTGATTCACAGCCCGGTGATGCCGCCCAGCTGGAGCCTGTCACCGATACGGCCAGCGAGGCCTGATCCCGATGACAAGGCCGCGGGTTCTCTCCGGCGTGCAGCCCACCGGCTCGCTGCACCTGGGCAACTGGCTGGGGGCGATTCGTAATTGGGTGGGTTTGCAGGCCAGCCACGACACCTTTTTCTGTGTGGTGGATCTGCACGCGATCACCGTGCCCCACGATCCCAAGCGCCTGGCGGAGGACACCCTCAGCACCGCGGCCCTCTATCTGGCCTGTGGCATTGATCCAGACACTGCCACAGTTTTTGTGCAGAGCCAGATCAGCGCCCATAGTGAATTGTGCTGGTTGCTTAACTGCGTAACTCCGCTCAATTGGCTAGAGCGGATGATTCAGTTCAAGGAAAAAGCGATCAAGCAGGGCGATAACGTGTCGGTGGGGCTGCTCGATTACCCGGTGCTGATGGCCGCCGACATCCTGCTCTACGACGCCGATCTGGTGCCGGTGGGAGAAGACCAGAAGCAGCATTTAGAACTGGCCCGCGATATAGCCCAGCAGCGCATCAATGCCCGCTTCGCGCCACGTGATGCCAAGGGGGAACCCCTGCCTTTGCTGAAGGTGCCCGAACCGATGATCCTGCGGGAGGGGGCCCGGGTGATGAGCCTCACCGACGGCAGCAGCAAGATGAGCAAGAGCGATCCCAACGAGGGATCTCGAATCAATTTGCTGGATCCCCCCGAGACGATCGTTAAAAAAATCAAGCGGGCCAAAACCGATCCGATCCTGGGCCTGGAATTTGGCAACCCGGAGCGGCCGGAAGCCGACAACCTGCTGGGCCTCTATGCCCTGCTCAGCGGTAAAGGTCGCCAGGCGGTGGCTGCTGAATGCGCCCAGATGGGTTGGGGCGGTTTCAAGCCGCTGCTGGCCGAGGCCACTGTGGAGGCCCTGAAACCTGTGCAGCAGAAATACCAGGAGCTGCGCGCCGATCCCGCGACGCTGCTGGCGGTGCTGGCCCAAGGTCGTCAGCGGGCCAGTGCGGTGGCCAACCAGAGCCTGAGCCGGGTGCGCCAGGCCCTGGGCTTTCTCGGCACCGAGCCCTAGTGCCGCCAGTGGGCAGCCTGGCGGGCAAGTTTTAGGCGGCTCGCCAGGCTGGCTGAGGCGGAGGCCAGGCCATTTGGTGCTGCCAGTTTTTTGTTATCTATTGATCGCCTGAGTTCAGGTTGGCTTATCAATCAGCCACTGCCGCCGCCGCTGCCAGCCCTGGATCTGCCGCCGGTCTCGCTCTTGGTCGCGTCAGTCTCAGTCAGGGTCTGCGGCGTCGCCGCCATTGCGCTGCAAGGGTGATGCACGACATGGGCCAGTTGTCTAGGGGGTGCTAGGGGCCACCGCCGCTGCTGGCGGCGATTGGTCAGGGTCGCTTTGGCCGCCATTGGAGACGCCCATTTCGATTCGCCAATTCCCTTCCCTGCTGGCCCCCCTAGGGCTCACGCGGCCATTTCTGATCCGGTTAATTCTGAGCCAGCTAATTCTGACCCCCCTGATGCTGGCGCCCGCGTCGCTGGGCCAGGCGTCAGCAGTTGGGCCGCCAGCGGCCAGCTACGTCAGCGGTGAGCCCAGTAGCGGGCCTGATACCGGGGGGGCCAGCGCAGCTGGCAGCGCCGGGGCATCGGCATTGCCCTCGGGGGGCAGCCAGGAGCTCAGCATTGGCCCCTATGCCCTCACCCCGCGCCGCAGGGCTCTGCTGGCCACCATCCGCTATGCGGAAGGCACCTGGACCAACGGCAGTGCCAGGGGCTATCAGCTCCTCTACGGCGGCGGCCACTTTTCCAGCCTGAGCCGCCATCCGCAAATCACGGTGCGGCGCCGCTATGTGAGTGCCGCCGCCGGTGCCTATCAATTCCTGCCGCCCACCTGGAACCAGGTGGCGCGCCGCCTGGGGCTACGCGATTTCGGTCCCCGCAATCAAGACATGGCCGCTCTCTACCTGGTGGAGCGGCGGGGCGTGCTGGCCACCCTCGATCGCGAGGGCCTCAACGGCAGGGTGCTCGATCGCCTGGCCCGTGAATGGGCCTCCCTGCCCAACCGCCAGGGCGCCAGCGTCTACGGCCAACCGGTGAAGACCGCCCAGGAGCTGCAACAGTTTTATGCCAGCAGCTTGCAGAGGGCCATCAGCCAGCCAGACTCCATTGGCCAGCCAGCAGCCAACGGCCAGCCAGCAGGCATCGGCCAGCCAGCAGGCATCGGCCAGCCAGAAGGCATCGGCCAGCCAGCAGCCAACGGCCAGCCAGAGACGAGCCCCGAGGCCACTGGCTGAGCTGAATCGGCCAGGCAGGCAGCCCCGCCAAATGATCCAGGGGCAGCCCCGCCCGGATCAAGGTTCTCGGTAGATCACTCGACCGGTCGGATCATTGGCCACATCCAGCAACTCTGCTCTCAGAAGGCGATCGATCTCGGAGCGCACCCGCTTACTGCCCAAGGCCGGATCGGGCACCGCCAACAGGGCGTCGTTGATGGTGAAGCCAGCGCTGCCGCTGCTGCGGGCCAGCAGCAGCAGTTGGCGCTCCAGGCTGCCCTGCTGCCGTTCGGCCTGCAGCACCAGCTCCGGGATGTTGAACAGGTCGATCAGCTGGCCGATACCTAGCCAACCGAAGGTGATCAGCCACAGGCAACCGCTGATCCGCTTGCCGTTGTAAAAGCGGTGCAGGCCACATAGCCCCACCAGGCCCAGGCACCAGAACAGATAACTGATTACCAGTCGCGGCCGGGGCCAGTTGAAAGAGGTGAATTGGGGATTGGTAGCCACCGGAGAGCGGTTGTGGGTTGCTTAGGAGTCGGCCAGGGGTTTCGGGATCGGCATCGCCCCAGCCGACGCCAGCGGTTCATCTGTATCCGGCAGTCTTACGCCAGCCCGGCGCAGGGCGGCTGAAAGGTTCCAGATTTTGAGCACCAGCCGATGCCAGGGGGCCATGGTGGTCAGCTCCAGGGCCATCGGGCCAGGGATGGCCTGGCGCAGGCTGGTGGCGGCCAGCAGCTCGCGGCGGGCCAGGCTCAACTCCTGGTCCAACAGCTGCCGCTGCTCAGGCGGCATCACCAGGTCGGGGCAGAGGGCCAGCAACTTCTCACCCCGTTCGAACCAAAAATGGAAATCGCCCAGCAGGGAATTAAGCAGCTGCTCCAACAGCTCGTCGGCCGCAGCGGAGTGGGGAAAGGGGTCGACCATGGCCACAGCCTAGGAAGCCAGCCTAGGAACCCTGGGTAGGATCGGCCCTTGCCCTTGCCGCAGCTGGGATCCGTGACTGTCTCCGCAACCGCTGCCGTCGAAACTCCGCCGGTTGCCCTGCCCAAAACCAGCGAGTGCGAGCAGCTACTCAAAATTCGCCACTCCATGAGCCACGTGTTGGCGATGGCGGTGCAAAAGCTATTTCCCAAGGCCCAGGTGACGATTGGCCCCTGGACGGAAACGGGCTTCTATTACGACTTTGACAACCCCGAACCGTTCACGGAAGCCGATCTCAAGGCGATTCAGAAGGAGATGGGCAAAATTATTGGCCGTCGCCTGCCCCTGGAGCGCCTGGTGGTGACCCGCGCTGAGGCCGAGCAAAAGATCAAGGCCCAGAACGAACCATACAAGCTGGAAATCCTGGCCGGATTGCAGGAACCAATCACCCTCTACACCCTCGGCGACCAGTGGTGGGACCTCTGCGCCGGGCCCCATGTGGCCAACACCAGTGAGCTGAATGCCAAGGCCTTTGAGCTGGAAAGTGTCGCCGGTGCCTACTGGCGGGGTGATGAGACCAAGCCCCAGCTGCAGCGCATCTATGGCACCGCCTGGCAGACCCCGGAGCAGCTGGCCGAATACAAGCATCGCAAGGCAGAAGCCCTGCGCCGGGACCACCGCCGCCTGGGCAGCGATCTAAATCTGTTTTCGATCGAAGATGAGGCCGGTGCCGGCCTGGTTTTCTGGCATCCCCGCGGCGCCCGCATGCGGCTGCTGATCGAGGACTTCTGGCGGGAGGCCCACTTTGCCGCCGGCTATGAGCTGCTCTATACACCCCATGTGGCCGATATTAGCCTATGGCAAACCTCAGGCCACCTGGATTTCTATCGCGAGAGCATGTTTGGGGCGATGAAGGTGGACGAGCGTGAATATCAGCTCAAGCCGATGAACTGTCCATTTCATGTACTCACTTACGCCAATACGCTACGCAGCTATCGTGAGTTGCCGATTCGCTGGGCCGAGCTGGGCACCGTCTATCGCTATGAGCGCCCTGGGGTGATGCATGGCCTGATGCGAGTGCGGGGCTTCACCCAAGACGACGCCCACGTGTTCTGCCTGCCGGAGCAGATTGGGGATGAGATTTTGCAGGTGCTAGATCTCACCGAAAAAATATTGAGCAGCTTCGATTTTTGCAACTACGAGATCAATCTCTCCACCAGGCCCGAGAAGTCAATTGGCGACGATGCCGTTTGGGAGCTGGCCACCAACGGTCTAATTGAGGCGCTGGATCGCAAGGGTTGGTCTTACAAAATTGATGCCGGCGGTGGCGCTTTCTATGGCCCCAAGATCGACCTCAAGATTGAAGATGCCATTGGCCGCATGTGGCAGTGTTCCACAATCCAGCTAGATTTTAATCTGCCCGAGCGTTTTGATCTGCATTACGTGGCCGCCGATGGTTCCCGGCAGCGACCAATTATGATCCATCGGGCCATTTTTGGTTCGCTGGAGCGGTTTTTCGGGATCATGACCGAGAACTACGCCGGTGATTTTCCCTTCTGGCTAGCCGCTGAACAGATCCGGCTGCTGCCGGTCACCGATGAGGTGCGGCCCTATGCGGAAAACGTATTAAGTCAACTCAAGCAGGCCGGCATCCGGGCCAGCATCGATCAATCTGGCGATCGGCTCGGCAAAATGATTCGCAATGGCGAGCAGATGAAAATTCCGGTATTGGCTGTGATTGGGCTCAAGGAAGTTGAGCTAAATAGCTTGAGTCTGCGCAGTCGCCGCGAAGGGGATCTGGGCAGCGTCCCCGTCGATGAGTTGTTGGTGGCTGCTATTGGCGCCAATCGTGATCGGCAGGCTGGCCTCGGCCTCACCCGCCCTGCCTCCTAAGCCCCACCCCTACCCCCACCCGCGCATCCACACCGCGATGACCACCCTGCTGGCTGGCGATATCGGCGGCACCAAGACCCTGCTGTCTCTCTATGGCCTTGAGCCGGATAACCAGCTCAACTTGATCCATAACCAGCGCTATCGCTCGGCTGACTGGGCCAGCCTGGAGCCAATGCTGCAGGCATTTCTGGCCGATACTGCCGATGGGGCCGAGCGGCCCGCCGCCGCCTGTTTCGCCGTGGCCGGGCCGGTGCAGCACGGCCGGGCCAGGCTTACCAACCTGCCCTGGCAATTGGAGGAAAAGGCCCTGGCGGCGGCCACCGGCATCGCCGCATTGGAACTGGTAAACGACTTCGCCGTGCTCATCTACGGGCTGCCCCAGCTCGGCAGCGAGCAGCAGGCGCTGATCAAGCCAGGCAGGGCGGAAGCCGACCAACCGCTGCTGGTGCTGGGGGCCGGCACCGGACTCGGGGTGGCCTGGGGCTTGCCGGGTGCCCAGGGGCTGCAGGCCCTGGCCAGTGAGGCGGCCCACGGCGAATTTGCTCCCCGCAGCGCCGCTGAATGGGAGCTAAAGCAGTGGCTGATGGCAGATTTGGCGATCGAGCGGCTGTCGATCGAGCGGGTGGTGAGTGGCACGGGACTGGGCCACGTGGCCCGCTGGCTGCTGGCCTGCCACCACCCCGCTGGTGATCACCCCCTGGCCAAAGTGAGTGACGATCTGCCCTCAGCCGTAGCCGCCGCCGCCGCCGCCGGCGATCCCTTAGGCCAGGAGGCCTTGGCTTTGTGGCTGGCGGCCTACGGCAGCGTCACCGGCGATTTGGCCCTGGCTTCCCTCAGTCGGGGCGGCATCTGGTTGGCGGGCGGCACGGCTGGCAAATTGCTGGATTCCCTGCGCAGCCCTGCCTTTCTGGAGGCCTTTGCCGCCAAGGGCAGGCTGCAGGCGGTGCTCGATCCGATGCCGATCATGGCGGTGATCGATCCGGCGATTGGCCCCTTCAGTGCCGCCTGCCGGGCTCGCATGCTGATGAGCTGAGACACTGGGACCAGAAGAGATGTTGAGATGGTGCGTCCCCGCGTCGGGCAAGGGGTTGAGGTGCATGTGCCTGCCACAACTGCCAACCTGGGTCCAGGTTTTGATTGCCTCGGCAGCGCCCTGCAGCTCGACAATGTGTTCGAACTGCGCTGTTTAGAGGGGGGCAGTGAGCGCTTCGAGCTGATCATTGAGGGCAGTGAAGGGGCTCACCTCCGCGGCGGGCCCGATAACTTGGTTTACCGCTCAGCTCAGCGGGTTTGGAAGGAAGCCGGGGAGGAACCGGTGGGCATCGAGGCTCGGGTGCGGCTGGCGGTGCCGCCGGCTCGGGGTCTGGGCAGTAGCGCCACCGCCATCGTGGCCGGCTTGATTGGTGCCAATGCCCTGGTGGGGGAGCCGCTCAGCAAGGAGAAGTTGCTGGAATTGGCTATCGACATCGAGGGCCATCCCGACAACGTGGTGCCCTCCCTCGTCGGTGGGCTGTGCATGACCGCCAAGGCCGCCTCCCACCGCTGGCGGGTGGTGCGTTGCGAGTGGTCCCCGAAGGTGGTGCCTGTGGTGGCGATCCCGGCGATCCGGCTCACCACCAGCGAGGCGAGGCGGGCCATTCCCAAGCAGATTCCGATTAGCGATGCGGTGATCAATCTCGGCTCGATCACCCTGCTATTGCAAGGTCTGCGCACTGGCAATGGCGATCTGATCCAGGACGGCATGCACGATCGGCTGCATGAGCCCTACCGCTGGGGGCTGATCATCGGTGGCCACCAGGTGCGGCAGGCCGCTTTGGAGGCCGGCGCCTGGGGCTGCGTGATCAGTGGCGCCGGGCCCAGCCTGCTGGCCCTGGGGCCGCCAGAGGTGGCCGAGGCGGTTAGCAAGGCGATGGTGCGGGCCTGGCATAAGGCTGGGGTGGAGTCGCGGGCGGAGGTGTTGCAGGTGCAGCACGAGGGCAGCCGCTGGCAGCCGCTGCCAGACCTTTAAACCCTGGGACCCATTAACCCTTTGGGCACCTTAAACCCTGTAGCGACTGGGCCAATCGCCAAGGCTAGCTCCCAGAAATCCAGTTTGGCGCACTGAGTATTTCTGCCTAGGCCTAGCCCTTCCGCTGATAGATTCTCAGCCATCGGCTTTCTCTTGCGATGGACGCAACCTTGCCCCTGTCGGCCGCGTCCTCCGCCTTTCCCTGGCTGAGCCTGATCACGCTGCTGCCAGCGGCCTTTTCGCTGGTAATGCCGCTGCTGCCAGGCGATGGCACCGATCCGCGCTGGCCGCGCACGATCGCCATGGGGGTGTTGTTCGCGGATCTGGTGTTGATGTTGGTGGCCTTTAGCCGCCACTTCGACGGTCAGCTCAGCGAGCTGCAGTTGGTGGAGAGGCTCAGCTGGCTTCCTTCCCTGGGACTGGAGTGGTCCCTGGCGGCCGATGGGCTATCGGCACCGCTGGTGTTGTTATCTGGTCTGGTTACCTTGCTGTCGGTTGCCGCCAGTTGGAATGTCAATCGCAAGACCAAGCTTTATTTCGGTCTACTGCTGGTACAGGCATCGGCCCAATCATTAGTATTTCTTTCCCAAGACTTTTTGCTTTTTTTTCTGGCCTGGGAACTGGAATTGGTGCCTGTCTATCTGCTGATTGCTATTTGGGGTGGTCAGCAACGTCAATACGCAGCCACAAAATTCATCCTTTATACAGCTACAGCTTCGCTGTTAATTCTGATCAGCGGCTTGGCCCTGGCCCTATCGGGCGATCAATTCACCCTCAATCTCTCGGAGCTGGCGGCTCGATCCGCTGGCGGTAGCTTCGGGTTGCTTTGTTATCTGGGATTTTTGATCGGCTTTGGCGTGAAGTTGCCGATTTTTCCCTTGCATACCTGGCTGCCAGACGCCCATGGAGAGGCGAATGCACCGGTATCAATGCTGCTGGCTGGTGTTCTTTTGAAGATGGGGGGCTATGCCCTCCTGCGATTTAATGTGCAGATGTTGCCGGAAGCCCATTTAATTATGGCGCCTGCCCTGATAGTTTTAGGAATTGTAAATATTGTTTATGGCGCTCTTAATGCCTTTGCCCAGGACAACGTTAAGCGCCGCATCGCCTGCAGTTCAGTAAGCCATATGGGTTTTGTGCTGCTGGGTATTGGTGCCATAGATGCCCTAGGCATTAGTGGTGCCATGTTGCAAATGATTAGCCATGGTTTGATTGCGGCGGCAATGTTTTTTATTACCGGTGTCTTCTACGAACGCACAAAAACCCTATCTATTCCCAATATGGGTGGCCTGGCCAAGGCCCTGCCGATTACCTTTGCCTTTTTTCTGGCCAGCTCCCTGGCTTCCTTGGCCCTGCCAGGCATGAGTGGATTTGTCAGTGAGATCACAGTTTTTCTGGGGATCACCCAGAGCGAACAGTTCACGATTGGCTTTCGAGTAATCACTATCGTGTTAGCCGCTATCGGACTTGTGCTGACACCTGTGTATTTGCTCAGTCTCTGCCGCCGGGTGTTCTTTGGCCCCCGCATTCCAGCCATGGCCGTGGTGGGAGACATGAAGCCTCGCGAACTGTTTATTGGCCTCACCCTGCTAGTGCCAACCTTGATTATTGGCTTCTGGCCTCGGGTGGCGATCGACGTTTATGAAGCGAGCACCGATGCTCTGGCTCGAAACTTAGAGAATGTTTCCCTGCTAGCTAGTACTATAAACTTGCCTTTCGGCTGAGTTTTTCTCTCAGCTCGGCTCTGCTGAGTTCTCGTCTGAGCTTGAATATGAGCTTTCACCTGGGCTTTCAGCAAGGCTTTTAGTTCTCCAGATAGCTAGATACCTTCATTTACAGGCCTATGCAGGATTGCTGAGTTTTCAAATTTCTCTTAGATCGTCCAGATTAATCTCAAGATCTATCCCTCCTTTTTAGATAAAATGAACAGCTCGGCCACTCTTTCTTCCCTGCCTCTCCTCGCCGGCGCTGGATTGCCTGAATTTCATGATATAAATCCTGACCAGGTAACCCAGGGTATTCCCCTGCTGCTGGAACAGCTTAATGCTGAACTTACAGCGTTAGAAGGCTGCCTTGATCAACGATTGGCTGGCGATTCAGCCTTGACTTGGGACGAGGTGATGCAGCCTCTACACCTGCTTGGCGAAAGATTGCGCTGGAGTTGGGGGGTGGTAAGCCACCTAAATGGGGTGTGTAATACGCCGGAACTGCGCCAAGCCCATCAAAACCAGCAGGCTGCAGTGGTGGCTTTTGGTAATCGGGTAGGTCAATCGCGCACTATTTACAGAGCCCTGGAACAACTCCAGGCTGGGGATCAAAATCTTGATTCCACCCAGAGGCGCATTGTGGCGGCGGAACTGCGGGAGATGCAGTTGCGGGGGGTGGGCCTAGAGGGAGCAGAGCAGCAGGAGTTCAATGCAGCAACCGCCAACTTGGCCCAGTTGGCCTCCCAGTATGGGAATAACGTGCTTGACGCCACCAATGGTTGGAGTCTTAACCTAAGCGAAGCAGCCGATCTGGCCGGTTTGCCTGCCAGTCTTCGCCAGTTGCTGGCCGATGCGGCCCAGCAGGCCGGCGAAACTGGCTGGCGGATGGGTTTGGATATGCCTCGGCTGGTGCCATTTCTCAAATACAGCCAAAGGCGTGACCTGCGCGAACAAGTTTATCGTGCCCAGGTGGGCAGGGCCTCCAGCGGTGAGTTAAATAATCTACCCTTAATCGAGCAGATTCTTAGTCTACGGCTGCGGCAAGCCCAACTTCTAGGCTATGCCAACTGGGCGGAGGTGAGCTTGGCCGCCAAGATGGCCAATTCTGTGGCAGAGGTGGAACAGCTTTTGGAGGAACTGCGGGCCGCCGCCTATCCAGTTGCCCAGGCTGAATTAGCACAACTGCGGGCCTGTGCCCAGCGCCATGGCTGCCCAGAGGCAGAAGATTTTAAGCCCTGGGACGTTAGTTACTGGTCTGAACTGCTGCGCCAGGAAAGCTTTGAGTTGGATAGCGAGGCCCTGAGGCCCTACTTTCCACTGGATCAAGTGCTGCAGGGCCTGTTTCAGCTCTGCCAGAGACTTTTTGATATTCGCATTGTCGATGCCGATCAAGTTCATGGCAATAACCTGGCTGCGAATGATCTGATTACCAGTAACCTGGCTGGTGGCGATTTAGATGGCAATAACCTGGCTGGTGAGAATATAAATCGTCAAAGTCTGGCCCCTCGATGGCATGCCGATGTTCGCTTTTTCCATGTGCTCGATGCTGCCAGCGAACTGCCCCTGGCCTCCTTCTATCTGGATCCCTTCAGCAGGCCCGGTAGTAAGCGGGGCGGCGCCTGGATGGATGAGTGTTTGGGGCGAGGTACCAGTGGCAGCGGCGCACCAGTGCTGCCGGTGGCCTATCTGATTTGCAACCAGAGCCCACCGCTGGGAGATACTCCTAGCCTGATGACATTTGATGAAGTGGAAACGCTCTTCCACGAATTTGGCCATGGCTTACAGCACATGCTCACCACTGTGGATCGGCCTCAAGCTGCTGGGATCAACCAGGTGGAGTGGGATGCAGTAGAGCTTCCCAGTCAGTTCATGGAGAACTGGTGTTATGACCGGGCCACCTTATTTGGCATGGCCCGCCATTGGCAGAGCGGCGCCCTCTTGCCGGAAGAGGAGTATCAAAAGCTGCTGGCCGCTCGCACCTTTATGGGTGGTTCCGCCACCTTGCGGCAGGTGCACTTAGCACTCACTGATCTGAGGCTGCACAGTAGTTGGACTCCCACCAGTGGTGAAACGCCTGATCAACTAAGGCGTAAGTTGGCCCCTAGCACCACCATACTGGAGCCAATTAAAGAAGATGCTTTCCTGTGCGCCTTCAGTCATATATTTGCCGGAGGATATGCTGCTGGCTACTATTCCTACAAGTGGGCTGAAGTGTTAAGTGCCGATGCCTTCAGTGCTTTCGAAGAGGTAGGACTTGACCAGGAGGATGAAATTGTCGCCATCGGCAGACGTTTCCGGGCCACTGTATTGAGTTTAGGTGGCAGCCGTTCCCCCGCCGAAGTATATGAGCAGTTTCGAGGTCGCCCTGCAAATACTGAGGCCTTGATTCGCCATTCTGGCTTAGTGACAGCTTAATCAGCTGCTATTGCCCCCCCTGCTACTACTGCTGCTACATATCGACACGCCAAAGACCGGTACTATTCCCATCTCAATCCTGCGAATCAGAAGATGCCTGGTTTTTGAGTAATTTGCATATTGCGAGATAGTTAAAATTGATTTTTTAGCATGGTTTAAGAAATAATGATATTAATACACCTTTCGCGGTTTTTCAGCCATTATTCTCGGTGATAAGGGCCTCCTTGTAGAATCGACTGGGCGCGATAAAGCTGTTCTAGTAGGATCAATCTTGCTAGTTCGTGGGGGAATGTCATCGGCGAGAGGCTGAGGCACCAGGCGGCTTTCGCTTTAAGTGATGCATCTATGCCGCCGGCGCCGCCAATCACAAAGGCCAGGCGGTCAGATCCCAGCTGAGACAACTTCTGGGCAAACTTCACTGAAGTTAAACATTCCCCCTCTTCACTGAGAACCACGAGTTGCTCATCGGGCTTGATTGCCAGCAACACGGCACCGGCTTCCCGTTCCATACCCCCATCACGCAGTTCCAAGATACTCAGCCCAGGCAGGCGTTTTAGCAACAGGGCAATACCCTCGCGAATCCAGCTCTTGCGTACCTTCCCCACCGCTATCAGTCGGATTCGGGTAAAATTAAGCACCGCACAAATGCTTAATTAGTGCCAAGGCGAGTTGTGACGTCTCTTAGGGGGATTTGGCTGTTGCCCCAGCCTGAATCCGTTATGAATGAGCTGGCGTTAGGGGAGGGTCTCACGCCAGCGCCTGCCGCAAACGAACCCTTGGTCCAAGCCAGGATCAACGGGCCAAGAACTCCGCCATCGGCACTGGTGCCAGGCCTTAGGTTGAAGTGATCGCCCCCTTTGGCTAGCACCAGCCGGTTGCCCAGGGCTCTACTGCGGGCCATGGGGTTAATCGCTTCTGGGTCGGGCGGTACCACCCAGTCATGGCTGCCGCTCACCAATAGCACCCGGCCGGTCATGCCCTGGGCTGCCCCTTGATCAAACAAAAGCGAAGTGGGTGGACTTACGGCTACCACCGAAATCACCCGTGCATCCTGTATAGCACCGCGACGCACCCCTTTAAGCCAACTGCACTGCAGTGTCCAACTGAGGTTGCGTTCTGGGTCGTTGATGTCGGAGCAGCGGGAGCGCAGCAGGGTATCGCTGGGTTTGACTCCGGCCAGCTGCAAGGTGGTGGTGGCCCCCCATGAATGGCCAATCACCACTACCCGATCACCCCTTACTCCAGCAAAACTTGGTAGCCGATCAGCGGCTACTGCGTCAATTACGGCACTGATGTCGCGGGGCCGCAGTTCTAGTTCTTCAGGACCTGGTGGCGGTACTTGGCCGCTGAGCATGGCCTGCTGCTGGCTGCTATCGCTGCCGGGGTGATAGGGCAACACCACGCTGTAGCCCTGACCAGCCAGCAGCCTTGCCCAGCCCTCAAAACTCTCTGGCCCATCCCAAAGACCATGGGAGATCACCACCAACTGGCCGTTTGCTCCGCGAGTGGGCCTTAGCAATAGCAACTTGAGCGGCTCTTGGCGGTGGGGCACCGCTAGCTGAAATTCCGAGCGTTGCAGCGGTAGAGGATCACCAGTAGTTGCTGTGAC